>CAYSXF010000095.1:0-9595 GCA_964434815.1 uncultured Lentisphaeraceae bacterium | reverse complement strand
ACCTCTCTATTCGTCGGCAGCGTCAGATGTGTATAAGAGACAGCGCCCTGCGAACCGTTGCGGCCCTCGGAGGCAATAACGGCTTGCGCTTCGGACTTTCCGTGGTTGAATACCCGCCATTCGCCCGTCTTGTCGGCGTTGGCGAACCGCAGACCGGGGCGTTCGAAATCGCCGTCCGACACACAATTCGGAGCAGCGTCGCAACACACTGCCGACGCGCACAGAAATGCGTAGCAGATGAGAGACGGAAGAGGGGACTTCATGGTGGCCACAGTATAGACGAAAACAGCACGGGTAGCTAAACATCAAAACTCGGAAGCATGCACTGAAATGCCTTTTTTAATTCGCACATGGCTCTCCTGCATAATCCGCCCAGAGCTTCTGAAGCGTCGACGCTTCCGCTTCTCCGTAAAAAACAACCAGACGATAGCGCAACACGAGCGGCGAGTCCGCCTTTAAACCGTACGCGGTTCCTGTTGACGGGAACGTGGGTTGCAGCCAGTTCAAAATCGGAAACTGGACCCAGTCGCCCGGATACTCTGGATTGGCCGACGCTTGGAGGATGACTACGCTCACGGGTTGTTTGCCTTCAGGCGGGACGCCAGACAGGCAGGCCCAAGCTTGTCGCGGGGACTTTCCTGGTTCGTTCGTGTGCGTCACAATTTTCTGGTCGGCGCGCGCGGACAGCCGGATGTTGAACCCGCCGTAGTGCGCTTGGCCGCGCCGGGCCAGCGTGACCCCGTCAGCCAGCGCCTGAAACCGAAACTCGAAATCGATGACGCGACGCTGATTTCTTTCCTGCGCGACGGAAATCGTGGCCAGCTCCCTGACGATCGGCTCGGCGTCGCCCCACTTCCAGACGTTCTCGGCTTCGAGCACGGCGCAGCCGTTGGTGACATCCTTGCGCACGATCCGCGCCGGACGCGCGAACACTCCCTGCAGCGCGTGGAGGTCGCGCGTCTCGCCCTTCCACGTCACCTCCGGCCAAGCCCAGTAAATGCCGCGGTGATGCGGGTGGTCCGGCGAGTAGTCCTTAGTGAGCACCTCGCCGCTCGGTCCGTACAGCGGGTGCACGTAATCGCTCCGCGCCACAGCGTACTTGCCGGTGACGCCCGCAGGCACGGGCACGGTGGCGAAGTTGTAGGTCAGGACGGGTTTGCCGCCGTCCGTGATTGTGAACCGCCCTGTCGACGGATCATCGAGAATCTTTAATCCATCTTCAGCAAGCGTGCTCAAACAGACCAGCAGCGAGACATCACACAGCACAACAGCAAACAAGCGCCACCGGATACGGCGTTTCATTTTCATAGTGAACCCGACTTTCATTCGCGTAAATTGGCGTAAATTCGCGGGCGAAACAATCCGTTGGGGGTACGAGCTGAACGCGATCAAGCCTGCAAATATTGCCTCGGGAATTTCCAGGGATCGCGGTACGTCGGAACCGCCAGATCGGACGCCTGTTTGTCGCCGATGATCGTCTCGGTCTCCGGGTCGAAGCGGATCGAGCGCCCGAGCTTGTATGACAGAAGGCTGAGCACGACCGGCACGTCGAGGCGGCAGTGATACTCAGGATTGCAGCTCGGCTTCTGGCGTGACTTGACGCAGTCGAGCCACTCGCGCTCATGCCCGGGCGAAGGCGGTATCTTGTTCGCCACCGGCTTGAGCTCGCCGCTGCTGTAGAGCACGCGGTTCGCATAGTCCGGCGCCTGCTTGCGGGCCGCGACCTCGGGCTTGATGAAGTCGTTCAGGAAATCGCCTTCCGGCACAATCCGGTGCTCGCTGTAGTTGGCGTACATCGTTCCGTTGACGCCGTGGAAATAAGCGCCCAAACGGCGCGCCCGCTCAGGCTTGCCGTGGAAGTCGAACCCGTAGCTGTTGGTCAGCGAGGACATCCAGGTCATGGTCAAGTTGGGATAGCGCCAGAGCACCTCGTGGTTGTCGTACGCGTCGCCGTCGTCCTTGATGATGAACCGCCCACCCGAACTACAGACCTCTGTCGGGTACTTCAGATCCAGCGCCCAGATCGGCAGATCGATGATGTGCGGTGCCATGCCAGGCGTCCAACCGCCGCTGTAGTCCATCCACGAGCCGTGACAATACGCGTCTTTCGCCAGGAGACTGTTGTACGGGCACAGCGGAGCGGGGCCGCACCAGAAGTCCCAGTCAAGCCCGTCCGGCACGTGCGGATTCGGATCGTGGCCGATACCTTGCGCGCCTTGGTTCATGACGTTGAAGGTTCGCACCGTGCCCACTTTGCCGAGATAGCCCGCCTGAATCAGTTCCACAACGTTCCGGTAGTTCGGCGACGCGTGAATCTGCGTGCCGACCTGGCAGATGCGGTTGTGCTTTCTGACCGCGTTGCGCACGGCCAGACTCTCGCCGAGGTGCAGCGTCATCGGCTTCTGCAGATAAAGGTCCTTGCCGGCCTCGCACGCCGCGATAGCGATCAGGGCGTGCCAGTGCGGCGGCGTGGCGATGATGACCGCGTCGATGTCCTTCTGCTGTAGCATCTCGCGGAAGTCCGCATAGGGCTTGCAGGTTTCCTTGTATTGCTGAACAACGGCGTCCCTGCGCGCCTTCGACACGTCGCACGCGCCCGTCACCACGACGTCGGGATATTGGGCACAGTTGCCGAGGTTGGCGCGACCCATGCCGCCGCAGCCGATCAGGCCGATATGGATGCGGTCATTGGCGGCCAACTTGGCCTCCTGCCCGAAGGCCGTTCTCGCGATGATCGCCGGCGCAACCATGCCCACGGCACCCAGCCTCGCCGCTTTCTCCATAAAGGCACGGCGTGTGATCTGCTTTGCTTTCATCATGGCCTTTTCCTCCACTGTGAACCGCCGCTGTTTCCGTTACTTCAACACCCCGAACTGGTAGACATCGCCAGGGACATCGAGAATCTGGATGTTGCCCATGTTGCCTTTGGAGGTTTTGCCGGGAATGCTCCAGACCAGCTTCTTGGCCGGAGTGATCTCGAACGCCTTGACCAAGTCGCCTGTGCCGATCGGCTTGCCGTGGTTCGCGCTGGTGATGACGGTGTTGCCGTTGGGCAGCCGCTGCGCCCCGCACACCATGGAGACCTGTATGCCCATCGCCTCGATATCTGCCTGTGTCACCTCCCAAACCACCTTGGCCGCGTTGTCGTACTCGATCACTGCGCCATGATCGGCCGCCGGATGCGCGGCCGTGACCAGCGTGTTGCCGTTGGGCAGGCGGATCGCCACGAAAGCGCCTTTGGGGAACGTCCGGAGCAGTTTGCCGTTCGCATCCCACTCGTAGGTTTTGTTCTCGTTCATCACCGCAGCCAGATACGTGCCCTGGGCGGTCTTGCGGACCTGACGGAACGTGTGATTCATATCGCGCGTGGAATCGCCGACCTTGACTCGTTTCTGCTCCTTGCCTTCCTTATCGATTTCGACCATCCACATGCCGTTCGTGGCGGTCTCGCCCGCCAGAAATCCGCCACCGGGCAAAGGCTGGCAGGAGTGGTTGTCGTGCTTATCAGGCGCGACGTATTTCCAAAGCTGCTTCTTGTCGGGGCCAAGACGGATGATGCCAGCCTCCTTGCGGCGGATGGAATAGCTGAACACCACGCCGTTGTCCGGCAAGACCCAGCCGTCGCTCAACTCGTCCCCGTCGTCGAGCGACCATTCCGTCTTGAAATCTGTATCGTAAATGGCTGGTCCGCCGCTGGCCCAGCCCGCCTTGAAGAACCGGTGCTTCACCGGAGCCCCGTCGGCATTGCCCGCATTCGCCAACATCCCCGTCAGAAACGCCCCGGCAACAATGAACACGATTCTCTTACTCATGATTACTTCCTTCGCAGACATGGTCGACTTAAAGCTATTGTGCACAGCGTACACCACGCCGCGTCAGAGCGTCGAGCGGATTTCTCGCTGCCACGTCTGCCGCACAAAGGGAACGCCTTGCCGTGCGACGTCCAGCGCGTCGTTGAAAAGGTCACGCCAGATTTTTGTCGCGGCGGCGAGGCCGGGCAGCGCCCGACCGAACGCTTCGATCACCAGCCACCCGTCGTAGCCGACGTCATGTAACGCCCGGAACGAACCCTGCCAATCGACGTGGTCCTGACCCGGAATGCCGCGGTCGTTGGCGCTACAGTGGAAATGCTTGATGACGCGCCCGTGTTTTCGGATCGCGCCGACCGGATCTTTCTCCTCGATATTCGCGTGAAAAGTGTCGAACAGAACCCCCACGTTCGGATGCCCGATCCGGTCTGTCAGCGCGGCACCGTCCTCCAGCGTGTTCAGCAGGTAACACTCGAAGCGGTTGAGCGGCTCCATCGCGAGCGTCACACCCGCCTGCAGCGCGTCGTCCGCCACGCCGCGCAACACCTCGGCTGCCCGCTCCAGCTCAATTTCAGTAGGGCCATCTCCGCTGAACACGCCGATTGTCTGGTACATTGGTCCGCAGACCACCGGCGCTCCCAGAGCGTGCGCACACTCGATCAGCCATTTCAGGTTGTCGGCTGCGGCCTGCCGGCACGCCGGGTCGTCGCTGATGGGATTGATGTCGGGTGTCACAAACGCCATCGAGGAGGTGCGTTTCAGGCCGAGGCCGTCGAGCAGTTTGCCGAGCTCGCGGTAGGCCGCGACTTTGCCCTCCATGATCGGAATCTCGACACCGTCGGCTCCGGCGGCCTTGATGGCCTGAAGCGCCGCGATGTGTTCGCGCGTCACTGACGTCGCCCACAACAACATGTTCACACCCACGTTCATCGTGCGTCCTCCAAGAGGGCAGACACACAGGCCTGCCCCTACGACTATTTCTCTTCCGGAATTCCGAGGTCTTTCAAGGCTTTACGCAGCCACGCCAGCGAGCGCTCGATCATCGGGCCGCCCTGGCCCTCGCACTCGATGCTCAGCACCCCTGAGTAGCCGTCGTCGCGGAGCATCGCAAGGCAGCGCTTGATGTTGTCCGCATTGACGCCATCGCCGAGCGCACACTGGCTCACCGCGATGCCGGTCTGGTTGCCGCGCGTCGCCGCCGCCAATGACTCCGAAACGTCCTTGACGTGGACATGGCTGACCTTCTTGATGAACCGCTTCAGAAACGCCATGGGATCCTGTCCTGCAATGAAGGTGTTGCCCGTATCCATATTCAGCCGCAGGCACGGGCTGTCGCAGAACGCGAGCATCTGCTCCATCATCTCAGGCTTGGTCGTAAAGTAGCCGTGCGGCTCGATGTTAACGACGATCTGGTGCGCCTCTGCCACCTCGATGATCTGCTCGTATTCGCCCTTCATGAGATCCATCGCCTCAAGATCCGACAGCCCATCCGGTTGGTGCAGACCGTCGGTCGTATCCACATTCGGACAGCCGGTCAGCTTGGCCCACGCGATCGCTTTCATCACGTACGGCACGCCGCGCAGCGGCCCGTCTTTTCCGGAAAGCGGATAGGCCGCGTCCACCTGCGAGAAGCGCACGCCGTAATTGTCCATCTTGCGGCGCAGCAGCAACGGGTCTTCATAGAGCGCGACATGCGGCTGGTAGCCGAGACCGTGGATCCAGCTCACACCGTCGATCAGTCCGCACTCGATGAAATGCACGTCGTTTTTCTGCGCCCATTGGAGGCACGCCTCGAAGCTTTTGTAGCTCGTGTTAAACGCATCTGTGTGGAATCCGATGTTCATGGTTGCTCCTCCTTGTCTGTTCTGTGTCTAATTCACGGGCAGGGACGTCTCGGGGACTCGTCCCTACCTTTTACTCAAGCCCCGCTGCCCATGCGGTGCCGCGCCGATACAGCATGCCCACCGCGCCGCCCAGGGCCTTCACATCATGGCCGAGAGCGCAGTGGAACGTCCGGCCCTTGCCGGGCGTCAGCACAAAGGCGATGGGGTAATCTTTGTGATCGACTTTCGAGGTCGCGGTTGCCAGCACGCGAATCGGTGCCGCGCCATCGAGGCAGGTGTAGAGTTCGTCGTCCGTGTCGAAATCGGCGAGCCCCTTTGTGATCGGGTGGGCGGCATCGCTGAGCTTGACGCGGAAGGGCCCGCGCGGATCATGGCCGCGTAGTTTCGGGTTCCACACCCGGCCGGCAATCACGCCGAAGTCCGGTGCCACGGTCCTCGTGGGCCAGTCGATGAACGCGCCGCAGGCGAAATGGAAAAGCACCAGTCCCTTGCCGCTTTCGACGGCTTTCTTCAAATTCGCTAACGCGCCCTCCGGTGCAGCTACATTGTGATTCTGATAGTTCAGAACGATCACATCGTATTTGCCTAACTCGGGCGACGCCAGCGTCCGGGGATCCTCAGTGACGCTCACCTCCAGCCGCTTGTCTTCGGCGATGGCCGCCGTGAGCACCGGCGCGGTTTCCTGCCACTTGTGGCCGGGATACTCCAGTCCCGTCACAAGCAAGACCTTCTTCTGTGCGCCAGCATTGGCCTTCACAACGGGTGCAGCCAGCGCGGCTGCTGTTTGTAGTGGCGCCGTGAGGCGCTTCCCATCCTCGGGCGCATCGATCAGCCACACTTCGCCGACGACCACGTTGCTGGCAGCCTCGCGGCGGAACGCCACGGATACCCGCCCGGCCTTAATGGCGGTCGCCGGCACAATCGCGGTGACCGTTGCCGCCGATTCCTGTTTGCCCTTCCAAGACGGCAATGCTGTTTTGGCAACCACTTGCTGTCCGTCGGCCCACACGGACTGCGCGCGTCCGTTCCCGTCATAATCCCACCAAGAGAACCCGAGCTGGTATGGCCGTCCCGCCTTCAAGCCCGTCGCCTCCACTACGACCTCGCTCGGGTCGAACGCTACGGTGCCCTCTGGCTGATCCGTGTACACCCAGGGCTTGCCCTTCACCACGCGCAAACCTATGCCGTCTTTGCCTGCTGCCTCCACGGCCGGGCCGCAGTCGAGATACGCCAAGGCGGAGTAGCGCGTCCACGCCGATGCGAGCCGCGCCAGCGCGCGCGTCGCCAGCGTCCGGTGCACCGCGCTCGAAGCCGGCTCTTCCGCCATTTTCTTCAAAGACTCGACTGCCGCCGGGTCAGGCCACTCCGCCAGCGCGCGCACGGCGGCGTCCCGAATCGCCGCGTCGGGCGACGCGAGGCGCGCCTTTACCGGACCCAGCGCGTCCTCGCCGCCAAGCGGTGCCAACGTCCGCAGCACGGCGATTTGGGTTTGGGCAGGAACCGGGTCGCCCTGAAGACGCGCGAGTAGGGGGGCGAGCCGCGCCTGACGCTCCGTCATGCGCCGTCCCATCAGCCGCACCGCGCTTTCAGCCTCCTCGCTGCGAGCGCCACCCAGCATCGCCACCACCTGCGGATAGGCAGACACGTCGCCGCCGCGGCCGAGCATTTTCAAGGCCGTGTCCTGCACCTTCTCCTCCGCATCGCCTGCCGCGCGCAAGAGAACCAAAGTCAGGTTAGGAAGCCCGCGCGCAGCAGCGGCGTTTATGAGCGTGACGCGGGCCTCTGCGGCTCGCGGGGACGCTCCAAAATCAGCAATGCCTTTTAGAATCGCTTCGTCCGTCCCCGGCGCATTCAGTTGAACTAGCGCATTCTCCGCGCCCAGTTCCGCAAGCACCGCAACGCTGCTAGCATCGCCCACCGAGCCGAGAGCCCGCAGCGCCGCTTGCTTCACTGCTTCGTCGGCGCTGCCTGTAAGCCGTGTCGCGGCCTCGCGGGCAGCGATGACCTTGCGCTCGGCTAGCACGTCCAACGCCAGCGCCTGGCGGGGGGTGTCCAGCGAAGGGAGCTCCCGCACCAGCGTTGCGCCGTCGAGCCGACCCGCGAGTTGGATCGCCGTTGCGCTCACCGCCGGATCAACATCACGCAGCGCCTTCACGCAGTCGGGCAGCGCCTCGTGCGGATAGCTGTGCGCGAGCGCTGACAGCCCGGCCACGCGCGTTGCCGGTTTCGCGTCGGTTGCCTGCGCCTGATAGACTGTCACAGGCTCAGCCTTTGCCGGAGCGCTCAGCACCTCGCCTAGCGCGATCCGCGCGTCCGCCGCTGTCGCGGGGTCTGCAAGCATCTTGTGAAGAAGAGGCGCCTCGGCTTCGCCAGCGATCTTGGCCAGGTGCTGGCAAAGAAAAGTCCGCACAGGCGGCGTCGTGTCCGGCGCGACCGCCGCTTCGGCTAGCAGGGCCGCCAGTTCCTTCCGCTGCTCGGCATCGCCTGCTGCCTTCGGAACGAACTGCTCTAACAGAAAGAACGGCTGTCTCGGCTGCACGCCGTCGGTTGAGCGGATCTGCTTCACCGCCTCGCGGATGTTCTCCGGCAATGGCATCGCCGTAACAGCACAAGTGATCGCGTAAACAAGAAATAGACTGGTAGTGAGCTGTTTCATGGTGAATCCCTTATGGACGGCATGTTCAAGTTTTGCTCGTGTCTTTGGCAGGGCGGGTTCCCCGAACTCGCCGCGGACGCCTCGGGGAGGCGTCCCTACCTTCCGTTCCAAGTTGCGGTTATTTTTCTTACACATGCCACGGGTTGCGCAGCGTCCTGGACAGCAACCGGTTGGCTGCCTCATCGTTGGTGAATCGTTCTTTATTCCAATCCCAAATCACCTTGCGCCCTGCGCGCGTGGCGATGTCCGCAGCAAGAGAGATCGTCGTGGCTGCGTGGCACGCTTCGACGGGCGCAACCGGATCACGGCGCGACCGGATGCACTGAAGGAAATTTCCCATGTGGTTATTGGACACATAGAGGTGCTCTTCGCTCGGCTTGATGAGGACATCGAGCAGAGAAGCCGGTTCCGCTTTGATGTCGCCGCGCGTCACATGCACCCAGCCTTTGTCCCCCTCGAAGCGCACGCCGTGGCCCACGGGCGAACTCGCGTCGTCGAAAAACTTCAAACACAAGCCGTCCGGGGTGGTCATGTTCACGCGCCAGCCGAACGACACGTCCGCATCGCCTTCCGGCAGAAAGTCTGCCGTTCCCTCAATCTCCAATGGAGACGTTGCGAGCTTGGGCGCGCCCCAGAGCGCGATATCCAGATGATGCACGCCCCAACTTTGAATCCATCCGGCACAGTAGTCGGTCAGGAAGTACCAGTTATACGCGCACAGCCCTTCGCGATAGGGCTTGAACGGCGCCGGCCCCAGCCACAGATCGTAGTTCAAATCCGCGGGAACCGGAGCCGGCGGCAGCCGCAGCATGCGGCGTCCGCTCGGGACAGCAGCAGTCACGGTGTGCAGTTTACCGAGATAGCCGTTGCGGGCCAGCTCGCAGGCGAAACGGAACCGGCGGTCGGAGCGCTGCTGTGTTCCCGCCTGCAGGATGCGGCCGGTGCGGCGCACCGTCTCGCAAACCGCGCGGCCTTCCGCTACCGTCAGTGACAGCGCCTTCTCGCAGTACACATCCTTGCCCGCTTGCATCGCTTGAATCGACATGAGCGCATGCCAGTTTTCAGGCGCAGTGATCGTTATGGCGTCGATGTCGGGACACGCAAAGAGTTCGCGGAAATCCTGCGTCGCCACACAACCCTTCGTGCCGGATCTCTCTTCAACCGACCGGCACACCTTCTGCGCCTGTAAGCCGCGGACGTCGCACACCGCCACCACCTGCGCCTCCTTGAAAGAGGGGAGCGCCGAAAGATGGTAGGTGCCACGATCGCCCGGCTTGGGCGATCGT
>CAYSXF010000094.1:6260-9597 GCA_964434815.1 uncultured Lentisphaeraceae bacterium | reverse complement strand
GCTCTACTGCGGCGTCCACTTCGAGGGCTGGTGCGCGCAGACCGGCGTCATCGAACATTCCAAGCCCGGCGAGATCAGCGTGGGTGACCGCACGGAAGGCTGGTGGTTCGGCTCGGCCTACGGCGGCGGCTATCCGCAAGAGCACGAAGAGGGTCGCGGCATGATCGTGGGCCACCTGCACGCGCTGGATGTCCCCACCGAGTGGCACTGGCAGGAGAACACGCTGTTTCTGATTGCGCCCGACGGCGGCGAGCCGCAGGCGGTCGAAGTTAAGCGGCGCCAGCTCGCGTTCGATCTGAGCGGTCGCGAGCATATCCGCATCGAGGGAGTTGCGGTTCGAGCCGCATCCATGCGCCTCGAAAATTCCGCGCATTGCACGGTCGAACGCTGCGATCTCGCCTACATCTCGCACTACACCCGGCACTACGGGATCGGCCAGATCGAGCACGGGCGCGACACGATCAAGTCGGGCGAGACGGGCATCTACGTGAGCGGGCACGACAACGCGTTTCTGAACTGCAGCGTCCGCTTCAGCGCGGGCACGGGGTTCCACCTTCGCGGCTACCACCACACGATCCACAACTGCCTCATCGACGAGGTCAGCTACGTCGGCCACTACCTCAACGCGATAACCGACGCGGTAGATGGCTACGAAGCCTATGAGAACTTCCTTGTGGGCGGGCACGTCATCACGTTCAACACGATGCGCAACGCTGGGCGGCATTTTTTCAATTTCTACGGCAACGGACCCAGCCTCGCCTCGCGCGACCGCGGCCCCATGGACTATGCGGCTACGCTCTTCGCAGGCAACCACCTCTACAACGGCATGCTGCTGACGCGCGACGCGGGCTTCATCACCGGCTACTACGCCAGCGGCGGCACGCTCAACGGCGTGCACGCGCAGGTCGCCTACAACGTGATGCACGACTGCTACGACATCGCGGCGATGCGCTGGAACATCCTCGGCATGGTCTATCTCGACAACGGGTCGCGCGAAGTGGACGTCCACCACAACCTGCTGTGGGCCGCGCCCGGCTCGCTCCAGTGCGGGCTTTGGTTCAACCCGCCCAACATCAACGTCAGCGAGCACGATAACGTGTTCCACGGGCTCTTCACCCGCACGAGCGCGGAACTGCGGGCCGACGACTTCCCGAACGGCGCGCCTTTCCGCTTCGGCCACGATTTCGACCACCCCCCGGAGGTGCCGCCGTGGCCGCAATGGGACACTGCGACGCTGGAGGCGGAAGACTGCGTGTTGCAGTCGGACGGAGTCGCAAAAAGCGCGACGGGCCTCAGCGGCCTCAAAGACGGCGACTGGGTTTACCTCGGCACCGTGAATTTCGGACGGGCCTGGCAGTCGGCAGTGATGCGGTTCGCAAGTGATGCGAAAGCGATGAACACCGACCGCTCCGCGCGGTATTCGATGCAGCGACACCAGAAAGCCACCGATCCGTTGGTGCTCGACACGCGGGCTCTGGATGGCAGCGGGAATGTGACGAAGAACTGGACGGTTTTCCGTGCCGCCTCGGGCGGTTGGTTGCGGTTCAATCAGGTGCCCCTGAGCGACGGCTACCGCCGCTTCCGCGCAGTCTATGGCACAACGGGGCAGGCGCCGCGCCGCATCGAAGTCCATCTGGACCAGACGAACGGGCTTTTGGTCGGGCAGGCGCTGCTGCCGCAGACCGATAAGCCTAGGAAAGGCTCGATCCAAATCTTCGAGGAGGCTGAGGGCGAACTCTCGGAGGAGGCGAAAGGCACGCACGACGTCTACTTCGTCGGTTTCTCGGACGACGGGAAGCCGGTCGCCGAGTTCGAGTACTTCCGCTTCGAGCGCGCCCGCACGCCGGTCGCGCTTCAGAAGAACGATGTCCGGCTGGAACTGCGTATCGGCGGCCGGGACGGCGAGAAGATCGGCGAGTTCTTCCCGCGCTGCACAGGCGGTGCGGACGAGTTCCGCGATTTCGTGGCCCAGCTTGAACCCGCGCAAGGCGTGCAGCCGCTTTTCATCGTGGTGCGCTCAGCCCTGCCCGGCCCTGTTGGCACGCTCGACTGCGTCAGCTTGAATAAAGCCCGGCCCACCGACTGGTCGGAGATCGGCGTGTCTCCGCGCCGGACGTGGCTGGGAGCGGGCCGTATGATCCTGCCGGAAGCGTCGAACCGTCCCTGCGCTCTGCTTGCAGACAAATTTAGGGAACCGGTCGCGGACCGGCCGTTCTTCCGGGCTGCACGTTTCGCCTCTGCGCTGGTTATCGACGGCGATCTGAGGGAGTGGACGGGCCGTACAATCGAGTTGAAGCAGTCCCTCGAAGGCGCGGTTATGGAAGAGAACGCCGTGCGGGCGTGGGTCGGCTGCGACGCCGTGGCATTCTACGTGGCGATGCGGATTCCGGTCAGCGATCCCAAGTCCCTGCGAACAGGAGGCCATCGGTGGGGTGCGACGGACGGCGTTGAGATCGCTTTTCAGGACGCGGACGCGACACCGCCCGGGCCGATTCTGAGTTTGCACGGCTGGGCGGACGGGCGCTTCTGCGCGCCGGATCAGGCGGGCACACCGGCTGCGCTGGTTCGGAGCCTGACCCAAGGCGTGGCATACCACAGCGCTGTCGGGACGAACGCGTGGACGTGCGAGTGGCGCATTCCGTTCGGCGCGTGCGGCCTGAAGGCTTCTGCGGTCGCGACCTTGGCCTGCAACCTGACGGTGCGGAATGCGGCACAGAACGCGTGGCGCACCTGGAAGATCGCGAGCGGCGCCACGTATGATCTGCACAACGGCGGCACGCTCGTTTTCAATGCGGGTGAGTCCCTGCTGTCGGGCAGCCTGAAGGACGGGCTGGAGGTGTGGCTCGACGCGGCGGACGCGGCAACGGTCGAGAAAGGGGCGGACGGCAAAGTCAGCGCGTGGAAGGACAAGAGCGGCAAAGGGCATCATGCGGTGCAGGCCCAGGCTGGATTCCGTCCGCGCTATCTCGCCGAAGGGCTGAACGGAAAGGCGACGCTGCGGTTCGACGATGCTCAGCGGACGCGGCTCGAGCTGCCCGACCTGTCGGACAAGAAGATCACGGCCACGGTCATCGCGGTGATCAGCAATCCCGATTCCGGACAGCCGAACAATCAATACCAGCGCATTTTCACGGCCAGCGACGGTGAGACAGACGACTACCTGTGCGGCATCGCCTGCAATCTTGAGCGAGCGGAGACGGGCGGGCCGCGCCAGATCACTTACGAAGGCGCGGACCGTTGGGCCAAGCGCGTGCGCGTCGGCTGTTTCTCGCCGAAAGACCAGACCTTCTTCAACGGCGACATTTCCGAAATCCTCGTGTATGATCGAGCCCTGACC
>CAYSXF010000094.1:0-6160 GCA_964434815.1 uncultured Lentisphaeraceae bacterium | reverse complement strand
GACCTTCTTCAACGGCGACATTTCCGAAATCCTCGTGTATGATCGAGCCCTGACCCGCGAGGAGAAGACCAAGGTCATGGCGTATCTCATGGGCAAGTGGGAGCTGTAAGCGGCAGAGCTGATTGGGTGTGTGTCAGGAAAGTGACATTGCTCAGGTGAGTTTCATGGCGGAAAATGACGCCACTCTGTCCCTACACTTAAACTCCACACTTAAACGGCTACGCTTAATCGACCCACGTGGACATTCGTAAAGGAGGCTACTTCGACCACATTGTGGACGAAAATTGAGTGTTTAAGGATGGCGTTTAAGTTTGGTCGTTTAAGAGTAACCGTTTAAGTGTAGTCACTTAAGTGTGAGACCAAGGGAGCGAACAAGTGTTGCATGACGCCTGTGTTATACAGAACCTTGCTATAACGGTTATCCGAAATCCCTGATCTTGTGTGACGGTCTCTTGTGCAGCACCGCCTCTCAGTCACTTTTTTGACACACACCGAGCTGATTTTCCGGCTTGAAGGGCTGTCAATATGACACTATAGTGTGTTGCATTATGACAAAGTATTTACCGCGCGAAATCACGGGACAGTTGCGTGGATCTGCTGGATGCGTCTTTTCTAACTCGGAAACTTCCGCCTTTTCTTAAGAACAGGAGTTCGCGCTGCTGGAAGCGCATCTGCCCGATGCCCAGATTAGCTTCTGGCATGAGCAGGGGCGCCATGAAGTGGATTTCGTGATTGAGTCGAAGCGGTCTGTATTTGCGATTGAGGTCAAAGCGGCAACCCGCTGGAATGACGACGACCTTTCCGGCCTCCGCGCATTCCTGGATCGCACCCCTGACTGCAAAGCGGCTTTGCTGGTCTACAACGGTAAAGAAGCACAGAAAATCGGCGACCGCCTGTATGCCATCCCGATGGGAATAGCCTTGTCGTAAAGGTCGGATAATCTATGAGAAAACTAACCGCAGCTTCATTAGCCAGCATTTTCCTGCTGACCTTTTCACGGGCTGAAAGTCAACTGCCCGAAGGCTGGCAGACCGTCGCGCCGCGCGACGAGATCCGGCCGGCCTTTTCATTCGACCCGCAGGGCGGCCCCCGAAGTAGCAGCAGCTTCGTGGTTGCCCATGACTCGCGCGAGGGGCTGGACGGGTGGTTCCAAAAGACGTTCGTTGTGGCGGGCGGCGAATGCTACCGCTTTCACGCGTTGCGCAGGACGGTCAACGTGAGCGTGCCGCGCCGCAGCGCGGTGGTGCGCGTGCTGTGGCAGGATGAGGCGGGACGCAAGGTGTCCGCCGACGTTCCAGAGAGTCAGCGCAAGAAGCTTGGCCACGTTCCCAGCGCTGAGCCCGACTATCCGGCCGATGGCGCGACCGACCCGCAAGGCTGGACCGCGGTCTCCGGCGTTTATCGCGCTCCCGCGAAAGCTGCGCGAGCCGTGGTCGAACTGCATCTGCAATGGGCGCCCAACGGGCGCGTGGAGTGGAGCGAGGTCCAGTTCGAGAAGACCGAGCCGCCGCCGCCCCGCAAGGTGCGGCTCGCCACGATCCACTACATGCCGAAGGGCAAATCGCCTCGGGAGAACTGCGAGGAATACGTGCCGCTCCTCGCGGAAGCCGCGCGGCAGCGGGCCGACCTCGTCGTGCTCGGGGAAACGGTCACAACGGCGGGCGTGAAGCTGAAGGCGGAAGAGGTAGCTGAGCCCATTCCCGGGCCGACGACCCGCTATTTCGGGGAGCTTGCGAAGACGAACCATGTGCACATCGTGCTGAGCTTGTACGAGCGGGACGGGCACCTGGTGTACAACGCCGCTGTGCTTTTCGGGCCGGACGGCAGGCTGATCGGCAAATACCGCAAGGTGTGCCTCCCGCCCGGAGAGGCTGAGAAAGGCATCGCGCCGGGGCACGGCTATCCGGTGTTCGACACGGCGTTCGGCAGAGTCGGCATGATGGTGTGCTACGACGGTTTCTTTCCCGAAGTCGCCCGCGAGCTGTCGAACCGCGGGGCGGAGATCATCGCCTGGCCGGTCTGGGGCTGCAACCCGCTGCTGGCAAGGGCCCGCGCCTGCGAGAACCACGTGTACCTTGTCAGCAGCACCTTTATGGAGCCGAAACAAGGCTGGATGATCTCCGCGGTTTTCGATCAGTCCGGCACCCCGATCGTGCAGGCCAGTGAATGGGGCACGGTCGCGGTCGCCGAAGTCGACTTGAACCAGCCCTACATCGGCCCGTACAACCTCGGCGATTTCCATTCGATGATACCCCGGCACCGGCCGGTCTCCGAGCCGGAGACTGTTAAGCCTTGAGAATCATAGAGGGCATAACATCAAATATCTCCCCTTTGCGTTCACCGAACATGGCGCGGTCATGGCCGGGATGGTGCTCAATGAGTGGGCACTTGCCGCCTACTGTATAAGTCATGCATTTCTGGTTCAAGCTACGGATGGTACGGATTTCGCGGATGAGAGTTGCTGCTGTTGCTCACACAGCCAAAGCCCCTCCTTTCCGCGCGATCCGCGAAATTCGTAGCTTCTCGTTGTTTCCCTCTGCGGTCTCTGCGAACTCTGCACGAACCTTTACCGCTTACTTAGGAGTGGCCAACGGGACTGTTCGTGCGATATGCTGTTTGCGACACAAGGGCGGTGTCGGCGCGAGTTGAAGGGACGGTTTCGCAGATTTAAACCATAAAGGACGAAAAGCATGCAACGCGTTAAACTGACGAAGAACGGGCCGGAGTTCTCCCGCATGGTGTACGGAACGTGGCGGCTGCTGTCCACACAGCCGACGGCGCAGGAGATCAACCGGCGGCTCAATGTCTGCCTTGAGCTCGGCATCACGACGATCGACACGGCGGAGATCTACGGCCTCTACGAGGTGGAGAAGGCGCTCGGCGAGGCGCTGGCTCTCTCGCCCGGACTGCGGGACAAGCTGGAGATCGTGACCAAAGCGGGCATCTATGTGCCTTGCAAGTATCACCCCGAACGCCATACGGCTCACTACAATGCCACCGGTGCCCGTCTGGTGAAGAGCCTCGATAAATCGCTGAGGCTGCTCGGCACGGACCACATCGACCTCTTTCTCGTTCACCGCCCCGACTGGCTCACGCGGGCCGACGACACGGCCTCCGGGCTGAACCAGTTGCTGCGCGTGGGTAAGATCTTTTCGGCGGGTGTCTCCAACTACAGCGCTTCGCAGTTCGACCTGTTGAACGCGTGCATGGAGCAGCCGTTGGCCACGAACCAGATCGAATTCAGCCTGTTCCACATGGCGCCGATCACGGACGGAACGCTTCACCAGTGCGAGAAGCTGGGCGTGCTGCCCATGGCGTGGAGCCCGCTTGACGGAGGGCGCCTGTTCGATCCGGAAAATCATGCCGCGAAGAGCCTGTCCGCTGTCGCAGCCGGGCTGTCGAAACGGTACGGAGGGGCAACCCTTGAACAGCTTGCCTACGCCTGGATCATGGCGCACCCGAGCTGCCCGCTGCCGGTGATCGGCACCAACAAGATCGAGCGCATTCAGAGCGCTGCGCAGGCGGATGCGCTCACGCTGGAGCGCGAAGACTGGTATGCGCTCTGGGAGGCCGCTCAAGGCCACAAGGTGCCGTGAGATTTCCGCGCCCATGAACACGGCCACGCTCTTGCTTTATCTGACGACTTGGACGCTCGTAGCGATCTCGCCGGGGCCCGCCGTGCTTTATGTGATATCCCAGGCGACGCGCGGGGGCGTGCGCGGCAGCCTCGCGGGCATCGCAGGCTTGCAGTTGGGCAGTCTGCTCTTCTTTGTCGCCGTGGGCACCGGGCTGGCCGCGTTACTCGCGACGATGACGGCGGTCTTCACGGTGCTGAAGTTGATCGGGGCGGTGTACCTCGGCTGGCTCGGCGCGAGTCTGATCGCGTCATCGTTTCGTAAGAAGATTGCCAATCCGACGGAGACAGCACAGGTTGCTGTTCCGCACGTGCGCTCGTTCTGGCAGGGGCTGCTCATCCAGCTCACGAATCCAAAGGCCCTGCTCTTCGCCTCGGCGTTGCTTCCCCAGTTCATCGACTCGCATCGCCCGATGCTCGGGCAGATCGCGCCCCTTTTCGTCATCACGGTCGTCGTGGACCTGGCCTCGATGTTCACCTACGCTACGCTTGCGGCGCGCGGCACGCGGAGTTTTCGCGCCTCCACATTGTCGGTCTGGCTGGAGCGGGCCTTCGGCGTGGCACTCATCGGTTTCGGTGTGCGCCTCGCCTTGACGCGAAATTAAGACTAACTCTGATGTGGGATCTGATGGACGAATGAATCGCGCTTCGGACTCTCCGGGCCCCTGGGCCTCCTCGCCACTGCCAGCCGCCTTCCCCACTTTTCGAAAAGCGTGCATTTCATTTTGCACTTCGCCGGATAGACAATAGGGGAGAAAATATGCTATAAAAGAGCATCATTTGTTGGTAAGTGCATGCTGATTTTGCAAAATAAAAGGAGTGCGGTTATGACTAAGCGGGCGAGCGGATGGATTCTGACGGCGGGAATTGTGGCGGTTGCTTGTATGGCGCAGGCGACGGTGCGCATCAAGGCGGACAACACCAACAACCTCAATCTGACTAGCAGTTGGGTGGGTGCCACCGTGCCCAGCTTATATGATGTCGCGCAGTGGACGAACACGGTGACCGGTGCCAATGCCGTGCTTCTGGGAACGAACGCGAGCTACATGGGGATCTGGATCGTGAACCCTGGCGGGGCCGTGGCCATCGGCGGGGCCAATATCCTGACCAACGGGTTCATGGGCATCGACATGAGCGCCGCCACGGTGGATCTGACCGTCACGAACGCGAATTTCACCTTGCTGGACTATGTGAGCCAGGTTTGGAATGTCACCAACTCCCGGACGCTTACGGTCAGCCCGACCGTCCTGACCCGTAACGCAGGGACGACGCTGGGCATTCAGGGTGCGGGTACGGTCGTCAGCGCGAACCTCACGAACGATGCCACCGGCATCATCGGCCCCTGGTGCCGCTACGGCACGGGCGCCTCCACGAAATACGCGGCCGCCGGCGGCGTCATCGCAGGCTACACCGGCACTGCGGCCGCTTCGGCTGCGAACGTGACCGACACGACCGGAGCGGCCAACTATGAGGTGGCCGCCGTGGGCACCGTGGGTGCCTCCGCCGCTTTCAACACCCTTCGCTACACGGGAGCGGGGGGAACTATCGCGGGCGACTTCAGAGCCAGCGGACTCTTGAATGTCGGCTCGGGCATCCTGACGTTCAGCGGCAACGCGACGGTCGGCGCGAGCAAGGAGCTTGTGCTCACCACGCTAGATACCACGCGCCAAATCACCCTGTCGGGCACCATTAGCGACAATGGCGGCGGCGCTTCCGGCGTGACCGTCACGGGCGGCGGGATGGTGAATCTGTCGGGGAACAACACCTACAGCGGGCCGACTGTGATTAGCGCTGGCATGATCCAGGTCAGCAAGACTAACGCGCTGGGCTCGACGGCCGGCAACACCGTCATCTACGTCAACGGCTCTTCCGTCACGGGCGGAGCGCTGCGGGTATCGGGGAACGTCACGCTCGCCGAGCCGCTCACCTTCGTTGGCACCGGTGACGGCTCGCCGTGGAACTCGGCGCTGTATGTGCCGGGGGGCGGCGGCACGAACACGCTGGCGGGACCGATCACGATCGCCATGTCGTCCGGCGTGCGACTGACCGCGAGCGGCGCGGGGACCGCGCTCAACATTAACGCACCTATCACTCGCACAGGGTCAGGAAACACGCTGATCCTGGGCGCTGGCGGACTCGGCGGTGTTCTGACAGTAAATAGCCCGATCAACAACAACGGCGGCGGCATTAACACCCATAACGGGCCTGGCCTCGTGCGCTTCAATGCGGCGGGCTGCAACATTGGCACGCTGGCGGCCCAGACCGGGCAAATTTCGCAGCTCGGCGTGTCGGACGCGTTCGTGAGCGGCGCGAGCCTCCAGGTGGGCGGCGCGTACAACACTTCGGGCGACCAAGCGAGGGGCACCTTCGACATGAACGGCTTCAACCAGACGTTCAACGCGTTCACCGGAGACGGCGTGGTTACGGAGCTCCCGACACTGCGCGTTGTGACCAATTCTGTGGCTACCCTCAGCGTGCTGACTGTCTCTTATACACATCTGACGCTGCCGACGAATAGAGAGGTGT
>CAYSXF010000093.1:0-9623 GCA_964434815.1 uncultured Lentisphaeraceae bacterium | reverse complement strand
TGGATTCCGCGACGGTCTACGTCAACGCCTCGACGCGCTTCACCGACGGCGGCGAGTTCGGCATGGGCGCGGAGATGGGCATCAGCACCGACAAGCTCCACGCGCGCGGCCCCATGGGCCTTGAGGAGTTGACCACTTACAAGTACGTGGTCACGGGAGACGGACAGCTCCGTTGATTATTATCCCTTCCATGAAAACGAAATCTTCAAGACCCAAAAAAGCTAAACCGGACGACCTGCTGAAGCTGATCCGCCAAGCTGATAGCGTCCTGGTCACAGGCCACGTCAGGCCGGACGGCGACTCGCTCGGCTGCATGATCGCCCTCGCGCACCTGCTCAACCGCAACGGCATCAAGGCCGTTGCCACCGCCGAGCGCAAAGGCTTGGGCGGCCCCGGGTTTCTGGCCGGCGTCGAAAAGCTCGTCGCACCCGAAGTCGCTGCGAAAAAACGTTTCGACCTGCTGATCTCCGTGGATTGCGGCGCGTTCGACCGCCTTCCCGAAGCCATCCAGCCTCTCGCGGCCAAACTGACGGTTATCAATATCGACCACCACCGCACCAACACCCTCTTCGGCACCTTGAACTGGATCGAGAGCAAAGTCTCCTCCGCCGGCGAAATGATCTGGCGGTTGGCGCGCAAGGCCGGCTGGCAGCTCGACGCCGTGGCAGCCGAAGCGCTGTGGGTAGCCGTCATCACCGACACCGGACGCTTCGCCTACGACCAGACCACGCCTGCCACGCTGCGCTGCGGCGCCGACCTGCTGCGCTACGGCGTCCGCACCGCGATCATCAACGACAAGCTCTACTGTTCGTTCAGCCGCACCAATGTGGAGCTTAAGCGGCGCGCGTTCCGCACGCTCAGCGTCACCGACAACAACACCGTCGCGGCGGTCACGCTGACCGGCCAAGACTTCGAAGAGACCGACGGCACCAAGGCCGACGCCGAAGACGTCATCGAAATTCCCCGCAGCCTGATCGGCAACCGCGTCGCGCTGTTCTTTTACGGCGACGAGGACGACAACGCCGAAACCCGCGTGAGCATCCGCACGCGCGCGCCGCTCGATGCCACCGTGCTCGCAAAACAGTTCGGCGGCGGCGGTCATGCGCGCGCCGCAGGCTGCACGATCCACGAGCCGCTCAGCCAGGCGAAGCGGACCTTCAAGAAAGCGGTCACCGACTGGCTTGAGACTCAGCCGCACGAGACACCCGAGACCCCGAAAGAGTGACGGGGCTCATTTAGAACAAAAAGGCCGCCTCCGCTTCGCGCGGCGACGGCCTTTTTGTTCTCAGCCAACAGCCTGTTTATCTGTTGGCTTTGTCCATCACCAAAGGCTCGAATTTCGGCGCGAGCGCGTGATGGATCGCGAAGCTCACCAGATAGGCAAAGGCGCAGAACCCGAACAGGATCGCGTAGCCCTCCGTGACGTTGCCGACCGCCTGGAAGTGGTCGATCAGTGCGCCTGCGGCCGGAGGGAACAGCATGCCGCCGAGTGAGCCGGCCATGCCGCCGATGCCAATCACTGAGGCGATGTCGCTTTTCGGGAACATGTCCGACACCGTTGTGAACAGGTTCGCCGACCACGCCTGGTGCGCCGCGCCCGCGATGCCGATCATGACGACTGCGGTCCAGTCGCCCACATGAGTCACCGCGATAATCGGCAGCACGCACAGCGCGAAGCCGAACATGCCGGTCTTTCGCGCACGCGACACCGTCCAGCCCTTTTTGATCAGGTGCCCGGTGACCCAGCCGCCGCAGATGCTCAGCACGGTGATGATGGCATAAATCGTCACCAGATGCGCCCAGCTATGCTTCACATCCAGACCGCGCGTCTTTTTGAAATAGTCGGGCAGCCAGATCAGGAAGAACCACCACACCGGATCGGTCATGAATTTCGCGGTGACGAACGACCATGTCGCGCGGTATTTCAGCAGGCTGAGCCAGGGCGCTTTCTTCTGCGCAGGGTTGTCATCGCGATCGCTCAAGATGTGATTGAGCTCCGCTTGGTTGACGCGTTTGTTCGCTTGCGGAAGTCCGTAGAAAATCTGCCAGAATATCAGCCAGATGAAGCCCGCGAGGCCCACCGCCACGTAAGCGCCGCGCCAGCCAAACGCCAGCGCGATAGGCGGGATGATGGCCGGCGCAATGATGCCCGCGACGTTGCAGCCGGAATTGAACATGCTCGTAGAAAGCGCGCGCTCGCGCTTCGGGAACCAGAGCGCCGTCGCCTTGATCGCGCTTGGGAAGTTGCCAGACTCGCCGAGTCCGACCCACATGCGCACGCCAAGGAAACCCAAGGGGGCGCGCACAAACCAGTAGGCGATCGCCGCGATGCTCCACGAAATAATCGAAGCCGTATAGCCGATCTTCGTGCCATATTTGTCCACGAACGCGCCGAAGGCGAGTAGGCCCAAACCGTAGGCTGCCTGAAACGCCGCGTTCACCCAGCCGAAGAACTGGTTGCTCCAACCCATGTCCTTGTCGAGAAACTCTTTGCATAGCGACAGGATCTGCCGGTCAAGATAGTTGATGGTCGTCGCAAAAAACAGAAGCGCACAAATCACCCATCTGTATTTTCCAATCTCTTCCTCAACAATGCCTTTTTCCATCGTTATCGCTCCCTTACCCAGAAACTCGTTCATGCCTTACACATTTATTCTTCTACTATACTGAACTCACTATGTTGAGTCGAATCAAACTTACGAAAAAGCGGCAAGCGTTTCAGAGTCTAGCGAACTTCCGCCAACGGAGGACGCAGCAGCGCCGTCGCGCACCAAATCACCGGGGCCTGGCCGTGCAGGTCGCCCGTGATGTGTTTTCGGTCCAAGTAGTATTGGCGGTCGGCTTTTTTGTTCGTCCCTTCGCACACGTCGCGGATGTCGCCGTTTTCGTCGATCGTGGCCACAAGCGCAAGCCACGCTTTGCGGGCGGCAGGCCCATAGAGCCGCGCGTCGAGCCAGCCGTTCTTCACGCCGGTGATCATCGCAAAGGCGAACATGCCGGTTCCGGACGTCTCGGGCCACGCGCCCGCGTCGTCGATCAACTGCCGCCACATCCCGTCTTTCGCCTGATATTTCAGCAGCGAGGCCATCATCTTCCGGTATCCGGCAAGGATGCGCGGCCGATCTGGATTATTTTCGGGCAGCGAGCGGAGCAGCTCGGTCATGCCCGCCGCCATCCAGCCGTTGCCCCGCCCCCAGAAGAAGGGCACGTCCGGCGCATGAAAGAAGAGTCCGTTCGGCCGCTGGAGGCGGTCCAAATAGACCACCATCTCCTTCGCCGCCCGGTCGATGTACGCGCGCTCGCCCGTCGCCCGGAAAGCCTGAGCCTGAACCATGGTGATCATGAACATGTCGTCGATCCACAGGCGGGTCTGCCACGTCAGCCCGCGGCTCGCGAAAGCGCGCGCCTCGGGCGTGTCGTCTTTCCCCTGCGGCTGAGCCCACTGTGCATCGGAGAACGCCTTGCCCATGGCCAGATAGCGTGGCTCCCGAGTCTGCATGTATAGTTCAAACGGCACCGCGCCAAACACCGTGTTGTCCACATGGTTCGGCAGCGGCACAAGCCGTGCGTCAGCGCCGAACAGCGGCTCGAAGCGCTGTGCGAGCCGCTGGGACAGCGGGCTGTTCGCCGTCGCGTGGGCAAAGGCGAGCGAGCCATACCAGGCACACACGTCCGGATAGGTGATCTGTTTGGGCGTTTTTCCAACTCGCCCGTACTGGCTGTGGGGCTGAGCCAGAAAACGTTCCGCGATCCGTGCGCCAACCTCTTGGGGCGACGCACCTTTGGGCCATATGCCGAAAGCCGAAGCCAAGGGATCGTGCGACATTGAAGCACATCCAGCAACCGCCAGAAAGCCAAGTGCAAACATTCTCTTCATAAGGTTACCCTCTCTGTTCAATTTCGGCCAGCGTTGATGCAAATCGCGTTCCTTTGTAGCCGGCGCAACCCCAGAAGGGCTTTCCCGCGTTCGCTCCCTGACGGGCGGCTGTGTGCTGGCGCATGGGCTTACCGCAGAGCGGACAGACAGGCACGGGCGCTGCTGATAACAGGCCGACACGTCTCCCTAGTTCCCATTCGTCCCCTTCACCTTCCACAGCGCGCCCACGGGGCACGCGGCGATACAGCGGTCCAGCGCACTGCCCATGGCCGCATCCATGTCCACGCTAAAGGGAGCTTTCACAGCCACGTCGAAGCCGCGGTCGCCGAAGGCCAAACCTGGCTGGATCTGCTCGGCGGCGGTGATGCCGATGCAGCGGCCGCAGTCGATGCACTTGCCCGGCTCGTGCACCAGCCCGCTGGCGTAGCGCGTCCGCGCCACGGGCTTGCGCGCGCCGGTCCGGTACTGGTCGCGGTTGACCTCATACTCCTGCGCATAGGCACGCAGGGAGCAAGCGAGCTTCTTGCCGCAGTCGCACTGCAGGCAGCGGGCTGCTGCAGAGACGAGGGATGCGGGGAATAGGGCGGATGAGCGTGCAGCGATGCCGCTGGATGCCAGATCGGTGGAGGCGAGTTGCCGGAGTTCTTCAGCGTCGAGCTTGCCCAAATGGGAATCGAAGCGCGGGGACAGTTTCAAGCTTAGGGCGGGTCGCAGATTGGGAGAGAGGACACTCCTGTCCTCGGGTTTCACTGGGAGCAAGGACACTCCTGTCCTTGCGGCGGGACAGGAATGTCCCGCCTCCCAGCCGGGGACGAGTGCGTCGCCGCTCCCAACTAAAGGAGCGGCTTCTGTTGCGCTGTGGGTCAGGAAGCGGTGAACCGACTCCGCGGTCAGCCTCCCTTGCCCTACGGCCCTCACCGCCATGCGGCAGACTGCGATCGCGCCGCCGCAGGCGAAAACGCCGCTGCAGCCCGTCGCAAAAGTGTGGGCCTCAATCGTGATCCCCTTGGATGTCGCCCTGACGTCGAACGGCCAGGGATTGTCGGAAGCAGGCGTTCCCGTTGCAAAAACTACCGCGTCAGAGCGCTGGCGCAGCTCGTCAAGGGCGCGCTGGCCGCCGACCCTGCACGCCATGCGGAACTCAACGCCCAGCGAGCGAATCACTGTGATCTCCTGCTGCAGAATCGCCAGCGGCAGCGTCGTGCGGTCAATGCCGTAACGCAGCATGCCTCCCGGCTCCTCGCGTTCGTCCATGATCGTGCAGGAGTGGCCCAGCAGTGACAGATAGTAGGCGCTGGAGAGTCCGGCCGGACCAGCACCGATAATCGTGACGCGCTTTCCCGAAGCAGGAGCGGCGCGGAGAACCGTCGCGACACCGTTCGCCGGCGTTGCTTCGGCCACGCCCTTGTGTAGCTCGCGGATCGTGACCGCGCCGTCGACGTGCGCTCGAACACACGCTTTCTGACAGGGCGCGGGACAGACGTAGCCCAAGACGCCGGGAAGCGCGAGGCGCGCCCGGACCGTGCGCACCGCCGCGTCCAGATCGCCCTCAACGATGTGCCGGGCCATGACCGGAACATCGAGGTCAGCCGGACAGATGCGCCTGCACGGGGCTTCGCAGTCGCCCGCGTGTTCGCTCATCAGCAGCTCGAGCGCCCGACAGCGGTAGCGGCGCACCTCCTCGGAGTTGCTTTCCAGAACCATGCCCTCTTCGGCCAGGGTTGCGCAAGAGGGTGTCAGGTTGCCCTTGCCCTGGATCTTGACCACACAGACATAGCAGGAGGTGGGCGGCTCGATACCCTCGAAGCTGCACAGTGTTGGGATTGCGATGCCCGCCCGCGTCGCGGCTTGCAGGATAGTCTCGCCCGGCTCAAAAGGAACAACCGCGTTATCGATGGTCAGTGTGGGCACAGACGCCCCCTCTCAGTCCCGGTGACGATTTTGATGGCTTCCACGGGGCAGATACCGCGACACATATCGCAGCGCACGCAGGCCTTGTCGTCGATCACATGCCGCTCGTGCGGCGTGAAGGGGATGGCCGCGACCGGACAGGTCTGAGCGCAGAGGGTGCAGCCGATGCACTCTTCGGTAACGGCATACTCGATCAGGTCCTTGCACTTGCCCGCCGGGCAGCTTCCATGCAGGTGCGCCTCATACTCGCTTCGGAAGTAGCGGATCGTCGACAGCACCGGATTCGGCGCGGTCCTGCCCAGCCCGCACAGGCTTGCGCCTGCCACGACATGCGCCAGCTCTTCGAGCCGCTCGATGTCGCCCGTGACGCCCTTGCCCGCGCAGATGCGGTCAAGGATATCCAGCATGCGCCGCGTGCCGACCCGGCAGAAGGTGCAGCGGCCGCAGGACTGGCTCTGCGTGAAGGTCAGGAAATAGCGGGCGATATCCACCATGCAGTCGCGCTCATCGAGCACCACCAGGCCGCCTGAGCCCATCATGGCCCCTGCGCCCGCAAGCTCCCCGTAGTCCACAGGCAGATCGGCGCGCTCGGCCGGGATGCAGCCGCCGGAGGGGCCGCCGATCTGCACGGCCTTGAACGCCCGGTCGTTGGCGATGCCGCCTCCGACCTGCTCGACGATCTCGCGCAAGGTCATGCCCATGGGCACTTCGATCAGCCCGCCGTGGCGGATCTTGCCGGTCAGCGAAAAGACCTTGGTTCCGGCGCTCTTTTGGGTGCCGATGGCGCGGAAGCGCTCCGGCCCATTGCGGATGATCCAGGGGACCGAGGCGAAGGTCTCGCAGTTGTTGATCAGCGTGGGCATGCCCCGGAGCCCCTTCTGCGCGGGATAAGGCGGCCGCAGGCGCGGCATTCCCCGCGCGCCCTCCAGGGAGCGGATCAAAGCGGTCTCCTCGCCGCAAACGAAGGCGCCAGCCCCCTCTTTGATCTCGAAGTCGATGGAGAACGCCGATCCCAGAATGTTCTGGCCCAGCAGGCCTTTGGCGCGGCAGCGCGCGAGCGCCTCGCGCACCCGGACGAGGGCCAGCGGATATTCCGCGCGGATGTAGAAGATCCCTTCGCCCGCCCCCACCGCAAAAGCGGCGATGAGCATGCCTTCGATGACCCGGTACGGAAACGATTCGAGCAGCATGCGGTCCATGAAGGCGCCCGGATCGCCCTCATCGCCGTTGCAGATGATAAAGACTTTCGCGCCGTTGCTCTCCCGGACCCGCTGCCACTTCAGGCCGGTGGGGAACCCCGCTCCGCCCCGGCCGCGCAGACCGGCCTCGCTGACGCGCCCGATGACCTCCTGCGGAGACAAGGTACCCAGGCACGCTTTGAGCGCCTCAAAGCCGTCGTGGCAGAGATACTCATCCAGGTCGACGGGGTTGAGCTGGCCGTAGTGTTCGGTGGCGATGCGGATCTGTTTGCCCAGAAAATCGGCCACGGGCTTATCCCTCAGGTCCAGATCGTGCCGGGGCACAGGCTGCAACTCTGCCGGCGGCGCGAACAGGTCGCCGACGCGGTCCTGCAGCCACGATTTCAGACGGCCCTCAAGCGACGGCGGCCTGAACTGGCGCCGGATGATGCCCGCGACCGCTTCCGGCGTGACGTTCGCGTAAAAGGAGGACACGCTTTCGTTGGCGTGCACGATCTCCATCAGCGGCGTGCGGTGGCACATGCCAGCGCACCCGACCTGTTTGACCTGAGCCCGGATGCCGAGGCTTTTGACGGTGTCCAGCGCGCGCTGGTAGACGCCTGCGCTGCCGCCCGCCACGCAGCAGGAGCCCAGTCCGATGCGGATCTCGCCGGAATCCTGAGCGCCGCTCTGAGCGGTGTCTGCGTTCGACACCAAATCGTTAGCCTGCGCAAGGAAACACTTCAGGATGTCGGGAACCTTCGACGGCGTGACATGCCCGTAAATGACCGAGTCGATCTGGACCACCGGCGCCAGCGTGCAGCAGCCCAGGCACGCTACCTTCTCCAGAGTGAACACGCCTTGCGGATCGGTGTCCTCGCCCTCTTTGCATGCCAGGTGACGAACCAGAGCGTCGTAAACCGCGCCCGCGCCTTTGACGTGGCAGGCGGTTCCGACGCAGACCTTGACCGAATGCAGGCCCGCAGGCCGATGGCGGAACTGAGAATAGAAGGTCGAAACACCGGCCAGGTCGGCGGGAGAAATTTCCGTTGTCCGGCACACGTGCCGCAGCAGCTCTTCGGGAAGGTAGTGGTAGCGCTCCTGTATCCCCTGTAGAAGCGGAATCACTTTGTCGGGCGTGTCGCCGACGCGCTTGACAAGCGCATCGACCCACTCGGTAGAGGCGGGATCAGGCGAGATATTCGGTCCGCTGTTCATCTCACCGGCCCCCGATACAAAACGTGATAAAATCCAGCACCCATAATTTGTTCCTATTATGACGGGTGGGGATGAAGCAAGTCAACCTTTTGCAGGTGCGATTCGGACAGTTAAGTAGGCACAGACCAATACGCATTGAACAACAGTTGCCAGAACGGTGTGCAATTTTCTCATCGCATCTCGAAACTTGAGCCCGTCGTTCAGAATGCGATGACCAGCAGCGAAAGGATGGTCGCCAGACCGAGCACGGTCAGCGCAACAGCAACCACCGTCTCCAGCCGCGCTTTCGGCTGCGGAAGAATGCCAGCCGCCAGGTCTTTCAAATATCGGCGGTAACGTACCAGCGCGGCCACGTTCAAGACGACGCCCAGCACGACGAGGCCGAGCCCCAGCCAAAGGGACGTGCCGTGTGACAGCGGCTGCGGGATCTTCTGAACAGCGGCCAACTCTCTCAGGAACAGCCCGAAACGCGCCACCACAAACCCGAACCCCATCAGGGCGAGCCCCGTGCGAATCCAAGCGAGAAAGGTCCGCTCCGCCGCCAGCGGCACACGCGGGTCTTCCGTTAACAACGACTTTTTGTCTGCGCTCATCGGTACTCCAGTCCTACGGCAACACAACCACATCGCCGGCCTGTAAACCGCAAGAGTTTCAACGCGGTCCGCATCCGCAGCGGAAGTTCATCAGCACCAGCTCGCGCTAGCACAGCCGCGGAGCGCGCGGATAAGGGATCACATCTCGGATGTTGTGCATGCCGGTGCAGAACTGCACGAGGCGCTCGAAACCGAGACCGAAACCCGCGTGCGGCACGCTGCCGTACCGCCGCAAATCCAAATATGACACGTAGTCGTCCGGCTTCAACCCGCTTTTGCGCATTGAAGCCATGAGCACTTCTATCCGTTCTTCGCGCTGGCTGCCGCCGATAATCTCCCCCACCTCCGGCAGAAGCACGTCCATCGCCGCAACCGTTTTCTCATCGTCGTTGCGGCGCATGTAGAAAGCCTTGATCGCCTCGGGATAGTCGGTCACAACCACCGGCCCTTTGAAAACCTCTTCCGCGAGATAGCGCTCATGCTCGGACTGCATGTCCATGCCCCAGTAAGGTGCGAACTCAAAGGACTTGCCCGATGTCTCCAACAACCGGATCGCTTCCGTGTAAGTCACGCGTCCAAACGGTGCATCCGACAGCCGCTCAAGCCGCGCCAGAACGCCGGGCAACACCCTCTGGTCGAAGAAGCGAAGATCCGCGCCGCAATGCTTCAGCACCGCTTTGAAGAGATGCCGAAGGAACGCTTCGGCTAATTCCGCGTCATCGTTGAGATCAGCGAAGGCCATCTCCGGTTCGATCATCCAGAATTCCGAGAGATGCCGCCGCGTGTTGGAGTTCTCCGCACGGAAGGTCGGCCCAAACGTGTAAATGTCGCCCATCGCACAAGCGT
>CAYSXF010000092.1:494-9625 GCA_964434815.1 uncultured Lentisphaeraceae bacterium | reverse complement strand
GTCAACGCGGGCGTGCTGGACATCAGCGCGGCCTGCACCGGCTTCGTCTACGGCGCGTGCCTAGCGTGGGGCATGATCAAGTCCGGGCTGATGAAGCACGTGCTGGTGATTGCCGCCGAGGTCAACACGTCGCTGGTCAACTGGAAGGATCGAGACACCTGCATCCTCTTCGGCGACGGCGCGGGCGCGGCGGTTTTCAGCGCGCATGTGTCTGACACCGACGGCGTGCTTTCGATGAAGCTGGGCGGCGACGGCGAGTTCGGCCCGCTCCTGACGCTTCCGAACAGCGGCTGCCGGCCCTATCCGGAAGTCCCTGGGCGCTTTATCGTCATGCAGGGCAACGAGGTCTTCAAACAGGCCGTGCGCAACATGGCCGACTGCGGAATCTCAGTCCTCGAGCAGGCCGGGCTGACCGCCGCCGACATTTCGCTGCTGATCCCGCACCAGGCCAATATCCGCATCATCGATGCGGTCGCCAAGAGGCTGGGTGTGCCGGAAAAGAAGGTTTTCGTCAATATCGCGAACTACGGCAACACCTCGGCCGCCACGATTCCGATCGCACTGTGCGAGGCGCTGGAGCAGGGCCGCATCAAGAAGGGCGACGTGGTGGTGGTCGACGCCTTCGGCGCAGGTCTCACCTGGGGCGCCATGGCCATCCGCTGGGCGTGACGAAAGTCGAGGAGCGTTCATGGGCATGAAGAATCGGAAAATCGTCGTCACTTCGGCCTTGCCGTACGCGAACGGCGACATCCATCTCGGGCATCTGGTCGAATATGCGCAGACCGACTTCTGGGTGCGCTTTCAGAAGATGCGCGGCCATGACTGCATCTACGTCTGCGCGGACGACACCCACGGCACGCCGGTGATGATGCGGGCGCGTTCGGAGGGGATCACGCCGGAAGAGCTGATCGCTCGCAGCTACGCGCAGCACACGAAAGATTTCGCCGACTTCGACATCCGCTTCGACAGCTATTACTCCACGAACAGCGAAGAGAACCGCGCCTTCAGCAACGCGATCTACACGTCGATGCAGAAGAGCGGAGCCATCGACACGCGCAAGGTGCCGCAGCTCTACTGCGAGCACGACGCCATGTTCCTGCCTGACCGCTTCGTCAAAGGCACCTGCCCGAAATGCGCCGCCGAGAACCAGTACGGCGATTCGTGCGACGTATGCGGCCAGACTTACGCGGCCGAAGAGCTGAAAGAGGCGCGCTGCGCGGTCTGCGGGCGCGCGCCGGTCATGCGCGACAGCGAGCACCTCTTTTTCGAGTTGGAGCCGTTCCGCGAGTTTCTCAAGGCGTGGATTCCCACGCACACCGCTTCGGACGTGGCGAACAAGCTGCTGGAGTGGTTCAACGAGCCGCTGCGCGGCTGGTGCATTTCGCGCGACGCCCCGTATTTCGGCTTCGAGATTCCCGGCCACCCCGGTAAGTTTTTCTACGTCTGGGTCGATGCGCCGATCGGCTACATGGCCTCGCTCCAGAAGTGGTGCAGCGACCGTGGCGAGTCGTTCGACGCTTGGTGGCAGAACCCCGAAGCTGAACTGTACCATTTTATCGGCAAGGACATCGTGCGCTTCCACTGCCTCTTCTGGCCGGCCATCCTGAACGTCTCGGGCTTCAAGACCCCGAACCAGGTGTTCGTGCATGGCTTCCTCACGGTCAACGGCGAGAAGATGAGCAAGTCCAAGGGCACGTTCGTCAAGGCGCGCACCTATCTGGACCACCTGAACCCGCAAGATCTGCGCTTCTACTACGCCTGCAAGCTGAACGGCACAACCGACGATCTGGATCTCAATGTCGGCGATTTCGTGAACCGCGTGAACTCCGACCTCGTCGGCAAGATCACCAACCTCGCCTCGCGCGGGGCGCAGATGCTCCACAAGAGCCTGGGCGGCAAGACCGGCGCGCTGGACGCCGAAGGCCGAGCTCTGCTCGAGAAGGCGCAGAGCCGCGCCGAGGCCGTCGCGGCCCATTACGAGTCTCGCGACTTCAGCAAGGTCATGGTCGAGGTGCGCGACCTCGCGGACGCGGCGAACCAGTACTTCGATGCCAAAGCGCCGTGGGCGCTGGTGAAGAGCGACCCCGAAGCCGCGCGCAGCGTGATGACCTCGACTCTCAATATTTTCCGCGTGCTGGCGATCTACCTCCAGCCGGTCCTGCCCTCCTACGCAATCAAGGTCGCGCGGCTCTTCAACGAGTCGCCCTACGTTTGGGCGGACGTCACAAAAGTCATCGAGCACGCGACGATCAATCCCTACGAGTATCTCGCCACGCGCGTCGAACAGGCCGCGGTGGACAAGATGATCGAGGCCAGTAGGGGCGGACCTGTGTGTCCGCCCAAACCCGTCAGCGGACCTGCGTGTCCGGCCAATCCCGTTGGAGGCGGACCTGCGTGTCCGCCCAAGCCTGTCGTCGCACCCGCCACACCCGCGCCCGCCCATGCGAAACCCGCCGCCGCCGAGCCCGTGAAGGAGACCATCGATTACGACACCTTCGCGAAGGCGGATATGCGCGTGGCCACCGTGCTCTCGGCCGAGCTGGTCGAAGGCGCCGACAAGCTGCTCAAGGTCATGCTCGACATCGGCGAAGCCAAGCCGCGCCAGGTCTTCGCTGGCATCCGTAAGGCGTATGACCCCGCCACGCTGGTCGGCCGTCAGGTCGTGATGGTGGCGAACCTCGCGCCGCGCAAGATGCGCTTCGGCATGTCCGAGGGCATGATCCTCGCGGCTGGTAACCCCGATGGCGCACTCTTCGTGGTCTCGCCCGACACAGGAGCCATCCCTGGAGCAACGGTGAAGTGATGGGCGATTCGGTAGGGACGGTTCCCCGAACCGTCCGCCGCGATGGGGACATCGCGGGCCACCCGGTAGCGCGGGCTCTCCCAGCTCGCCCGAACGGACGCCTCGGGGAGGCGTCCCACATGTCAACAGGTGAGAAATTGTCCGTGAATGCGTTCACATCTTGGCTCGGCGCGATGCGCATCTGGTCGCTCACGGCGTCGACCATCCCCGTCTTGCTGGGCGCGGTTCTGGCCGCACAGGACGGACGTTTCTCGTGGCGGATGCTGGCGCTCACGCTGGCGTGCGGCTGGCTGCTGCAGATCGCGACCAACCTCCTCAACATGTACGGCGACTACCGCTCCGGCGTGGACGTGCCGGGCGCATGCCCGACCTGCCCCCAACTGGTCGACGGCAGCCTCACGCCGCGTGCGGTTTTCGCCGCAGGCGTCGCGACGCTCGCGTTAGCTGCGGGTCTCGGTGTGGCAGCCGCCGCGCTGAGCGACTGGCGGCTCCTGCTGTTCGCTGCGGCGGGCGTGGCAGGCGCGGGCGGCTACACGACCGGCGTGCGCTACAAATACATGGGGTTGGGCGTGCCGTCCGTTTTCTTTCTGATGGGCGTGCTGATGGTCGGGGCCAGCTATTTCGCGCAGACCTGTGCGCTGACCTGGAAGCCGCTCATCGCGTCCCTGCCGGTCTCATGTCTGGTCGCCGCGATCCTTCACGGCAATGACCTGCGCGACACGGTGACAGACCGTGCGGCAGGCATCCAGACCGCCACGCTGTTCATTGGGGATCAGGGCGCAAGAGCGCTCTTTTACGTTCTGCATCTCGCACCGTACCTTATCGTGGCGGCAAGTGCTGCGTTTGGCGTCTTTCCCGCTTGGAGCCTGTTGGTCCTTCTGGCCCTGCCGCTGACAGTCGGCGCGGTGCGCACCTGCGCGGGCGGGTTCCGCTCGCACGACCCGGTCCGCATCGGCAAGCTCGAAGGCATGTCCGCCGGCGCGCACTTCGTCTTCGGCGCCCTCCTCGTGCTCGGCCTGTTCATTGCGCATCTCTTGGGGTAGCGGCTGGGTGAACATATTAGTGAGCCGCTTTCATGCGCAACTCATTGACACCTAACCAACGACGTTCTACATTAGATGGCATGGATAAAGTTACAATCTTGCTAATTGCAGCCAGTCTTGCAATCTCAGGATGTTCCCAGCGGGGAATCGAAGGCGATGGCAACATCATCACCGAGAATCGGACGGTTTCGGAGTATTCTGCGATCAAGGCCATAGGCGGTTGCCAAATCAAATGGGCAACCGGCATGCCGGCACTCTCCATTACCACGGATAGCAATCTGCTGTCTCACATCAAGACCGAAGTCCATGGCCGCACGCTGAAGATTCTCTCGCCGGGAATTCTGCGACCGACCCAGCGCATCACCGTTGTTCTCTCCAGCGCCAGTCTGGCGGACGTGCGATTGACAGGCGGCATGAGTTTCACGGCCAGCCCGCTCTCTGGCACTGACCTGAAATTGGAGACCACCGGCGCGTCAGACGTCTGTTTTGAAGGCGCCGTGACAAATCTGGACGTGCGCATGACCGGAGCAAGCAAGCTCGACGCGAAAGCGCTGAAGGCCCAAACCGCGACGCTGTCGCTGGTCGGCGCGTCGGCCGCCGACATCACTGTCGCCGAAGCGCTCAGCATATCGATGACCGGTGCCTGTTCGCTCACTTATTCCGGCAACCCCAAAACAGTCGACAAGAGCGCCACAGGCGCTTGCAGCATCCGGCAACGGCCGTGATGCTCTCGAAGGATTCGGGCGTCGCTAATCATGCAGGCGTCACGTCCTGAGCGCGAGAACAGGATCGAGCCTAAAAGAAAGAAATAGGCGGTTGCACCTACCCGGCGCAGTGCCTTATAATTCCAGCATGGTAAGGAAATCCAACATCCACCGTTATGTGGCGCAACTCGCCCAAACCATTCGCCCCGAGCGGATCGTACTGTTCGGGTCGTATGCGTATGGAAAGCCGAATCGTGACTCGGATGTGGACTTGCTGGTGGTCATGTCGCATACGGGGCATGACGTTCAGGAGGCTGTCAATATTCGCCAGCGGTTGACCGCACCGTTTCCGTTGGATCTGATTGTCCGAACGCCGGAAAATCTCCAAAAGCGTCTTGACGCGGGCGACCTTTTTCTGAAGACCATTATGGCTCAAGGTGAGGTTCTCTATGAAGCCCCTCGGACTTGAATGGTTTCAGAAAGCGGAGGCTGATTATGCCAGCGCCCAGCGTGAGGCACGCGTTCGCGTGAATCCGAATCCTGATGCCGTCTGTTTTTTCTGCCAACAGTGTGTCGAAAAATATCTCAAGGCATGTCTTACGGAAGAAGATATCCTCTTTCCGCGAACGCACGACTTATCTGTGCTGCTCACCCTCACCCTTCACAACCATCCGTTATGGCAGCCGTTTCGTCCCGATTTTGAATTGCTCACTGGCTATGCGGTTGCTTTTCGCTATCCGGGCGAATCCGCAACACGTGAAATGGCAAAAGGTGCTTTGAGTAAAACGAACGCGATTCGCAATGCCCTTCGTCGCGATTTGGGGTTGTAAGCAAGCGTGACTAGATTCACGCCGTGGATGCTGTTTTCTGCGCACAATACGGTTGGGTCTAGAGGATTATTATGGACTCAATCGTATAATGATCATTGGGTGTTTGATCGCAATTCACGAAGCTCATGATTGGAGATGCCAAATGAAGGAAACAGGACAAAGAATCAACCAACAAATCGTTGGCAATGCGGGACTCTACTATTGCTGCTATCAACTGTCGTTGCTTGGTTGGAATGTCATGCCGACCGCACGTAACGCCCGGGGAATTGACATTGTCGCCTATAACGCCGAAGGCAACTACGTTGGTATCCAAGTCAAGTCGCTAAGTAAGAGAAATCCGGTTCCGCTTGGAGCGGACTTGAAGAAAATTATGGGACATTTCTGGATCATTATCAATGATCTCAAATCCGGCAAGCCGAAAGCGTTCATTCTGAAGCCGAGAGAGGTCGCAAAGATGGCTCACAGAGGCGAGAAGGACGGCAAGGTCTCGTACTGGCTACAACCCAACAGTTACGACACGACAGCTTTCAAGGATAAGTGGGACATAATCAAATAAGGCGGGGTGTTATGGACATTGAGAAAAGCACAAGGCATTCGAAGATTGTGGGCAATTTCGGTGAGCAGTTTGTTGCCAACTGGCTTTCAAGATCGGGCTGGGAAGTGGCGCTTGTTGACCACACGGGCATCGATATCGTAGCTTTTGACTCGAAGAATCCGGATAAGAGGATCGGCATAACCGTGAAATCACGGACGCGCGATGCCGGAACGGAGAATAGCCCAGTCTACATCCTTAAGAAGAATAACGGTGATCGAGAAAAAGTGATGGCAGCCTGTAAAGGGTTCGCTTGCGAACCGTGGGTTGCGGTCTATGTGGAAACAGATAATAAATCGGATCTTTACCTCACGTCATTGGCACACTATGACATGGCCTATCGCGGGACGTGTGACAAGGCTACGGATGATTGGAAAATGACAGACGCTGATCAACTCAAATACAAAAGCGACCCCGAGGTGCATCATCTGCATAACGAAATTACCGAAAGCAACTGGAACAATTTACGGTGTAAAGCATGAACGAACCAACCGCGCTCTTCGACAGGAAAGCCTATCAACTTGCCAGAGGATATCTGCCAAATCTGGGCATACCGGGAGTGACAGATGCGCTTATCGAGAAATACTTAATACCTGATGCGTGCCAGCCTTCGACAATGACGGAACTCTATCAGCGCATGCTTGAACATGCCCAAAACGCCAATATGAAATCGGGTGTCATCGGCAAAGCCATCGGTGGAGTCGGCAATCTTGCAGTCGTATTGGAGGGGTTCGATCCGGCAAAAGTACTGGCAAGTTATGGAGAAGATGAAAAAGCAGTTCTTAACGCCATCGAGACGACTGTCAAACCGAATGGACAAATGCGGCGAACGACGCGAAGTCTTTGGCCCCAGTATTGCCGCACGATTCTCTCCGCCGCACGATTTTGCAACCAGTTCAAGACCACGCACGAGTTCTACGACTTCGTAAGCTTTTTTGTTGGGGATGAGCGCGCGCGGGCAAGTCTTCGATGCTTCTCAGTAAAGAAATTCACGGGTTCGGTTTCGCGTTAGCCTGTGATTTTCTAAAGGAACTGGGTTACGTGAGTTTTCCAAAGCCGGATGTGCATTTGAGGCATATCTTTACGGCATTACACTTATGCGCGAACGAAGCGGATGACTATGACGTGTTCAAGGCGATCATACGCGTTGCGGGCCATGCAGGTGCCACGCCCTACGCGGTAGACAAAACGTTCTGGCTCATTGGGAGCGGCTTCTTTTATCGGAATCGTGATACAATTGGCAAAGACGGCAAGATCGGTAGCCACAAAGACGATTTCATCGCGTATGCAAAAATGCAACTGAGTGATTGAAGAAAGCCTCTACCCGGACGCGACAAAGCATTATGGCTGCGGGTGTCAGAAAGAAAGTGAGAAAACCATGTTGATATCAGTCAAGGCGAAGTCAGGACTAACATTGTCTGATGAGAATATCGAAGCAACGACTTTCAAGGACTTATCCCTCAGAGAAGCAGATGTCGAGGAGTTCCTGCGCAAGAACATAGATGTCGTATTTGAAGAGGAAGAAACACTGCTTATGGTCGGTCAACAAGTGTCTAATGTTCAGCGCGGTAGGAGCGATCTAATAGCTTTGGATGAAAACGGGTATGTTGTGCTGATAGAAATCAAGAGGGACTATGCGGACATCGTGGCACGCACAGAGCCATTTGAATTCCAAGCTGTGCGCTATGCTGCCAGCCTTGCCAAGATTCGTACGTCTCACGAACTTGTTGATAAGATATTTGCCAAATATATTGAGGCGCATAAGGATGAATTCCAACTGAATGAATTGACGCCTTCTGAACGAGGCAAGCGCATTGTTGATGATTTTCTTCAGAAAAATTCTGCGGACAAAACATTCAACTTGACGCAAAGGATTATTCTTATCGCGTCTGACTATGATGAGCAGACTTTATCGGCAGTGGCATGGCTAATAGAGAACGGTGTCAAAATACAGGCATTCTCATTGAAACCAGCTAGGCATGGCGAGTCTGTATTCTTGGATGTCACACGTGTTTTACCACCAGATGATATCAAGGACTACTACGTTGACATTGCTGGTCTGCCAAAGGAACCTGGTACAGTAAGCCCCAGAGGCAAGCGCACTTCGTTGCCGCGTATGGCGCAACTCATGGAGTGGGGCATTCTTAATAAAGGCGACTTGCTTGTTATTGTTAACTATGATGAGTCAGAAGCTGAAGTCATTGACCACAAACGGGTGAGATTCAAGGAACAAAATATGACGTTCAATGACTGGGGAACGACTGTTACCGGTTGGTCTTCCATCTGTATTTATCAGTGGGCTAAGCTAAAAGATGGCTCGCAGACTTTGGATGCCCTTCGGCAAGAGAAGATTCAGCAGATGGAAAACAAGAACATGACTTACAACGGTGCCGAGTAGACTTTATTCTGAGCGGTCTTTTTCGCGCGAATGCGAGAGGTTGATATGAGCGACTTTGTTGCGCCGAGCGCGTCGCGCTTGCGCGTCATGCGCAGCGGGCGGGCGGTGGTGCGGGAGTGGAAAATACCGAAGCCCGTCGCGCTGGTGGACACGCGTGAGCAGACGCCGTTTCCGCTGGCGGAGAACCATCCGAACTGGTTCGGCGGGGAACAGCGCGCCACGCTCGAGGCGGGCGACTATTCGGTTGAGGGGATGGAGAACCTGCTGGCGCTGGAGCGCAAGTCCATGGCCGATGCCATTCAGAGCACCATGGCGGGGCGGGCACGGTTCACCCGCGCCTGCGAGCGGCTAGCCGGTTTCCGCTGGAAGGCGATCCTGATCGAGGCCACCTACGAGGACATGAAGTCGTCCTACCTGCTCGACGGCGAGATCCCGCTGGAGGCGCACCCTAACGCGGTGTGCGGCACGCTGGACGCCATCGAGGCCAAATTCGGCATCCCGGTCATATACGCGTCGCAAGTCCGCAGCCTCGCTACGGAAAAGGCGGCGAGCTGGCTGTCGAAGCACTTCACGTACTGGTGGCTGGAACAAAACGGGCACCGGCGTTTGCTGGTCGATTCGGACGGATTGTGACTATGGATAAAAAATATTGGATGCTGCTGGCGCTGGCGGCGGCAGGTTTTTGCTGGGTGTTCGGCTGTCCGGCGGGAAACTTCTGGGTGAAGATCACGGTCACGGTCTGCGCGCTGTGCGCGTCGTCG
>CAYSXF010000092.1:0-484 GCA_964434815.1 uncultured Lentisphaeraceae bacterium | reverse complement strand
GTACTGGTGGCTGGAGCAGAACGGGCACCGGCGCCTGCTGGTCGATACAGACGGGTTGTGACGGCAAACAACTCCCGTTGACAGGGTCATTTCAAATGACTAAAGTGATCTCTAAGAAAAGGAGGGCGGCTGTGCAAACGATGACGATTACAGACTTTAAGGCGCACGCCCTGCGAAAAATCGGCCAGGTAGCGGCCAGCAAGGAGCCGATCACCATCACCTGCCGCGGACTTCCCGTGGTGGAGATCGTCCCGTGGAAACCCAAAGCCGGAGGGAACTCGTTCGGTATGCTGGCAGGCAGCCTTCTTCATGAGGGCGACATCGTTTCTCCCGCTGCCGAGGCCGCCGCGTTCGAGGCGTGCCGATGAGCCTGCTGCTGGACACACACGCCTGGGTCTGGTGGACAACCGGTTCCATTCTCACCGTCGACGACCGTATCCGCCGTTACCCCCATTGCCAAACGCTGTGGTGAACCCCTTGAGAC
>CAYSXF010000091.1:0-9734 GCA_964434815.1 uncultured Lentisphaeraceae bacterium | reverse complement strand
CTCGTGGGCTCGGAGATGTGTATAAGAGACAGGTAGTAGACCGAGGGGTCGCGGCGGAACCACTCGATATCGAAGATGCGTTCGGCGTCGGGTTGTTTGTAAAGGCCCTGCGGGCCGCGGAAATCCGGAATTCCGCAAAGCGTTGAAACACCCGCTCCGGTGAAGACGGCCACGCAGCGGGCGTCTTTAAGTTGTCCGATGAGCGCTTTCATGCCTCGATTATAACACATGCTGCCGCTATAGCACATGCTGCCGCTCGGTTCCAACCAAGCGTTCAATTTCGTGTAATTATGCACCTCAGGATTTGCTTCTTTCTAAGCATATCATCCCTCGTCACACTAGAATGAGGCTCCTATTTTTGCTTTCAGTTATTTATCACACCTTTCAATATGTGATATTTAAAAAATATGATATCTCCTTTTTTAACCCATTTTTTCTGATAAAGTAACGGATTATTCTCTCACACATTGAAAGGTGTGGATGCGACTATTGAACAGTGAAGATGATATTCGACCCTCACTGTTCCATTCACATCTCTGACGACTTGAGCGATTGACTTTTATTCAAGAGTTAGCACACGCGCCTTAGCGCCGCAGGCGGGGAGCACAACAGTCGCGACTTGGGTGGCGTTGTCCCATGCAAAGTCAGCCACGGCAGTTCCATCGAGTGCGACGGTCTGCGGACGAGCAGGGAAACGGATTGACGCTGTGAAGTCGCGCGTCGCGGGCATGCCCGCGAACTTGCCCTGACGTCCGCCAATGGTCAGTTTCACACGCTTGCCGACCGTCTCGCAGGTGAGGCGCGTCTGCGCGAATTCGCCCTTGCGGCAGCCGAGGCTCGTGCCGTCGTCCTCGTACAAGGTGAATGCGCTGCTGACCGCAGGATAGACCAGCAGTCCGACCTCGGGCGACCAACCTTTCTCGACGTGGCTGAGCGGCGGCCACGTCGGAATGATTGCGCCGCTCTTCACCAATAACGCTCCGCCATGTTCGCCTGTGATTTTTACGGGCAGAACCGCCGGGCCTTCGAAGCGTTCGCCGCTCCAGAAATCAGTCCAGCTACCGGCGGGCAGACGGAGCTGTTTGGTGTAGGCCGTGACGAGCAGGAAGTCGCCCAGCATATACTGCCCCAAGCAGGCGTCCCAGGTCGGGTCATCTGCATACACCAGTGGCATGGCACGCATCACGGGATAGCCCGTCTGCGACGCTTCGGCCGCGCTGGAATAAAGATAAGGCAAGAGTTTGTAACGCAGTTGGTCATACGCGCGGAACACGGGAATCAGCTTCTCATCGATGAGCCAGGGCTGATACCAGTAGTCCCAGTTGTTATGCTGCGCCCACGTCTGGAGGAACCCGAAGTGGAGCCCCTCCAAACTGTTGACCTCCATGTCGCATGAATGATTGGAGTGACCCGAGAACCCGAGGTTCAGCATCGAGGCCAGCGGCTTCGCGCCGCCGCCGGTGTCGCCCGCCCACGTGGCGACGTACTGCTGCACGCCCGCGTAGCCGCCGGCGGAATAGACCATGGAACGTCGGTTGGCATGCCCTTCGAATCCGGCGGCCATCTGCTTGGCGTAGATGACGGGATAAAGGTTGTGCATCTCCTCGTCGGTCATGCCGTTGCCCCACTTGCGCTTCGGGTGTTCGACGACCTGGGCGCAGCCGTCAAGCTTGAAACAGGAGACGCCTTGGTCGACGAACTTCTTGAGGTGCTCGAACCACGGATCGGCTCCTTCCGGCGCAACCTCTTTCTTGGCGCCTGACTTGCCCTTCTCGATCCGGTCATCGTGCCAGACCTCGGGCGCTCCGTTCGGCGCATTGTTCTGAGCGACGTCGGGACGCGGCTTCTGTCCCGCGACGCACTGCTCCTCATAGACGCCCAAATCGTAATCGCAGCAGAGCCAGAGGCTGAGCTTGAAGCCTTTCCGCGCCAATGCGCCGAGGAAGGTGTGCGGTCCTTTGGGCGCCCAGTACGGAATCGGGAAGCGCTCGGGGTTCCACTTCTTCTGCGTCGTCTGATCGTAGTTCTTCGCCATCCAGCCGGGCTCGAGGCCGATCACGTCGCACGGCATCTCCTGGCGTCGGAATTCAAGCGCCTCGTTCATCATGTTGAACGCGTCGATGTTCTGGTTGCAGACGTAGGTGAAGGCGTAACCCCAGATCGGCAGCAGCGCGGGACGCCCCGTAAACGAGGTGTAGGTTTCGAGCAGGCTCCGATAGTCGGGCCCGCAGAAGAGGTAGTAGTCCACGTCGCTGCGGGGCGCGGTGCAGATCAGAGCGTCGGGGGCGGTCTTGCCGACGTCGAACGTGTTGCGCCACGTGGTGTTCATCAGCATGCCCCAGCCCCGGCTGCTTAGAAGCATCGGCACCGGAATGTAGGAGGTCACGTTCAGCACCCAGATCTCATAGACTCCGCCGCGCCGCATCACGTTGTCGCGGTTGGAGTCGCCCAAGCCGTAGAGCCGCTCGTCCTTCTCCAGCGAAAAGCGCACGTCGTAGCCGCCACCCGACTGATACACAGGCGCGAGCTGCTTTGTCAGCGACTTGCCGTCCGCCGTGGACAAACAGACGCTGCCGTCTTTACGGTCGACAGTGAGTTTCGCCTGACCGGTCGTCAGCGTGAATACGCCGCCCGCCTCGACACGCTCGAATGTGACTTCGGGAAAGGCGGAAGCGAAAATGCCGTAGCGGTTCAGAGACGATTCAGTCCACTTTCCGGTCTTGCTGTGCCGGATGCGGAACAGGCGCGGCCCCAGCACGTCGACACGCACGGACGCGCCGCCGTCCAGCGCGAAAACCGCATTCTGTTTCGTCAGAGGAGCAGTGTCGGCCCACACGGGCACCGCGTTCGACTCAGCCGCAACCTGTAACGCAAGACCCAGCACCGACAGCATTCCCATCAGCATTTTCATTGTGTTTCCTTCGCTTTGGACTCCCTCGACTTTGTGGGCTGAAGAGACCGGATAAATTCACTCCACCGGCCCTTTAACTGCTTCGCCCGCAAGCTGCCTTTTCTGTTCGCTCACGTCGAATGTCCCATAAAAAGCCCCGTTCGCGTCCATCCACGTGTTGAGCCTCTCCCACTCTTCGGGCGTCAGCGTCACTTTGCCGTGCCCCTTCTCCAACATGCTCGCGAGCGGGCTCGCCAGCGCGCCGAAGCGCAGCGGCTGGGTCAGCGGCTCGTAGTTGCCGTTCGGACATCCCCAGCCAGAATAGGACACGCGGCTGATCAGCGCGTTGAACGATTTCGAAAACGCCCCGTCCGGCGCACCGGTAAGCACGGGCCGCTTCGGCTCCTTGCCGTCGTGGCAGGTCACGCAGTGCCGGTCGAGCACGGGCTGGACCAGGCGCGGATAGCTGAAAGGCTTTGTGCCATCCGGCCCTGGCGTGATCGCGGAAGGCGCGCGCCGGATGGCTAAGGCCTGGGCGCGCGGCTGCTCTTTCTTCATGCGGTGCTCGTGGCAGCCGATACAGGTCTCCGTTTCGCCAGCTTGCAGATACACGAGGCTGCGCATGGTCTGCACCGCCCGCCCCTGCGCGTCCAGCGCCTGAAAGAGCATGGGCGTCCGCGCAGACGCTTCGAAATAGGCTGAGCCGTCCGCCTCCACCGGCACGGTTCCCAGCACCTGCCGTCCCGGCGCGCCGAGGCCCATGGCGACTTTGGGCGAGTCGATGTCCGGCGTGGTCTTGAGCAACATCTGAATGATACGCAGATGCGCGATCGGCGTGTTGGTCGGCAGGTAGGGCCAGCTCTCCATCACGTTGCTCAGGAAGAAAGTGCCCGTGCCTTTCTCGCGGCGCTTCTCATCGATCGCCACCGATACCTCGGGCGGCGGCGCGCGCCTGGCCAGCGGACGCGCCCAGAGGCTGGAGATGTTCGGGTCGCGGTAGAGCAATTCCTTGTTGCCGTAAGCGTCGCACAGATAAATGCCGAACATGTTGGGGATGTTCGGCCCCGGCTCGCCGACAAGCTGGTCGTAGCTGTATGAGGCGATGAAGCGCGTCTCGGAGAGCGGCCACGGCGATTTGTAGCAGTGCCCAGGCCAGCGGCGCTCCTCTTCGGTCGGCACTTTCTCCATCCACGTCTCTTTCAGCGGGCTGTTCCAATAGCCGCCGGGAGGCGTGTCGAAATCGTAAGGCTCGGCAGGGTTCGGGCCTCGAGTCAGCGGCGACTCGGACTCGGGGAAGCGCACTTCCGGCGTGAGGCGCGTCAGCGGCTCTTGGCCGTCCACGCCTTTCGTGACGTCCAGCAGAACCACCGAACCCGCGCTCATGCCGTGGTGCGGCGAGGCCGTGGCCATCACTCGGGAAGATCCCGGTATCGACCGCGCCTCCCAAAGGCCCGCCGGATCCCAGGTGTTGTTGCCGTAGTAGATCCGCACGTTGCCGCCGTCGGGGCGCGCCGACCAAAGCTGCTGGTAGAGCACCGCGTTGCGGTCTACGTAATCCCAGCGCGTGTAGACCACGCGTCCGTCGTTGAGCAGGCAGGGATTCCATTCGTGGGTCTCGTGGAACGAAATGCTGTGCGGCTTCTCTCCGTTCGCGCCCATCCGCGAGAGCGTGTAGACGAAACACGGGCCGCGCCCGCACCGGTGGTAGCCGCCGCGCATCGTCGAGGAGAAAAGGATGTCGCCAGAGGGCAGGCAGACTGGGAAGAAATTGTCTGTGTCGCCCTGCGTCAGCGCGCGCACCGCGCCGCTGACCAGCACAAGTTCATAGACGTGGTAGCGCAGGTCTTTCGTCTGGCCGTTGAAGCCCCAAACTTCTGGAGCCGTCTTTACCGGGCAGTAAGCGAAAAGCAGCCTCTGCGCATCATACGAGAGCTCCGGCGTCATGAAACTTCCCGGCGGCAGCGAAGCGGGCGTGATGTCCCGCGTGCGCTGGGAGACGCCCGGCTCGGTCAGGAGGAACAGTCCGCCGCCGGGCCGAGAGCAGTAGCCATACATCTGCGTGAGTTGGTGGCTCATGATCGAGGGCACGTGCTTAACGAAGAGCAGCGACATGCTTGCGAAGAGCGGATCGGCGAGCATCAGGCTCCGCCGCAAGCGATGCGCCGCCAGCCAATGCGCCTCCCACGCCGCCTCGTCCGCCGCCGCGGGCTGCTTCGCCCGCAGCGCGGCCAGCGCGGCCTTGTCCAAACCGGCAGCGGCCATCCGCTTCAGCAGCCTTTCAGCAGCCTGCGCGTAGGAGCGCGGCTCGCGGGGCGTGCCGATGCCGTCCGTCATGCGCCAGTCCCACTCGACCAGCGCCTCGGCGATGGCCGGGAGCGGGTCGGGCGAGCAGGCAACCGGCTCGCGCGAAAACGTCCGCCGGTCCGGCACGAGGGTCAGTGGCGTACCGCCGGATGTCAGACCCGTTAGCCGCACCGCGCCCGCTCCCGATGTCGCGCGGATCACAACGGCATTGCTCGCGGCCTGACAGGTGAGCGCGTTCCCCGAAAGCGTTTCCGCGCAGAAACGGATGTCCTTCAATGGTGTCGCACCGGGATCGAAACCAACGCGCAGCGAATCGCCCTCGTTCAGCGAAGCCGTCAGCCGCCAGCCACCCGGCCCGTTGCCGTGGCCAGTCAGCAACACTTGTGTCCTTTGGGCTGGAGGGCGAGCGGCCCCGCGAGCCGCATCGGCCTGTACCTGCGGCTCGCGAGGACGCTCGCCCCCCATGTCTGAATAAAACCAAATTCCCGCAGTTGTTGCATGTGCTGGAAAGAGCGCCTTGCCGTTCAGCGTGACCGACGCGCGGGCAGCCTTTGCCACTGGAGAGCGGATGACGAACTGATATGCCGCTAGCGAGGCGTTGTAGTCGGTCTCGTGTCCGCGCGCAGCCTGGAAATCGACCTGGACAAACGGATTGCGCGCCTGCGCCGCTTTCGCCAGTTTCAGCACGCTCTCAGGCGGCACGGAGGTGTCCTTGCCTCCGGCGGTGACCGCCAGCGGCATCGTGAAGCGCTCAGGATAGTTTACCGCGCTGCGCTTGCGGTATTCGTCGGAAACCTGCGCCTTGGTGCCGCCGAACGAGGCTGCGATCGCATCTTGGAAATTCGTGTAGGCCACATGGTCGGCGAGCCCGTTGAGCGCGACCACGCCGTCGATCAGTTCCGGATGCAGCGCGGTGAAGGTCAGCGCGCCGCTCGCGCCCATCGAGCCGCCCGTGAGAATCACGCGCCCGATTTTGTATTGCCTCCTGAGATCCCCAATGAGCTGGATCAGGTCCGCTTCGGCGGCCGGCCCCATCCATGAGGTCTTCGCGCGGTAGTCGGGAGAGACGAAGATCATGCGGTTCTGCGCAGCCGCATCCCGCGCGGCGCGGGCCTCGCCGCGGGTTTCGCGGACGAACTGCCAGCGGTCTGAGCCGTGGCCGTGCAGGCAGACCAGCACGTCGTACGGCTGCGCGGGATTGAAACCGTCCGGCACGATCATCACGTAGCGCTGCTCGCTCCGATCATAATCCGCAATGAAGGCGACATCGTTCGTGACGATGGCTCTAACGGTCCCCGCAACCAACATTAGAATCAGGCTTGTCAGGGTTGTTTTCATTAGTATTGTGGAGAAATTAGGCGGGGCTCACTCGTCGAGTGCGCCCTGATAGAGGCAGCGGCGGACTTTCTGGATCGAGGTGCGCTCGAGCGGCTCGCGCCGGATCACAAGCTTGCGCGGATGCTTGTAGTCCGACAGGCTCTCGCATTGCGCATGGACGCGGTCGCGAACGAGGTGCTCCACCCGCTCCCACGCAAGCGCCTCGCCGTCGTGTGCGGCTTGGATGGCGTCAAGGTCGGGCACGAGAATTGCGCCCACGCGTTCGCCCGGCACGCCGCCGACGGTGTAGCCGACCACCACGACATCCGCAATGAAGGAGTCGCCTGCAAGGACGTTCTCAACCTCTTCGGGATAGATGTTCTTGCCCTCGCGGTTCACGATCAGCGCCTTCGTGCGTCCGCGAATCGTGATATAGCCTTCAGCGTCGATGGAGGCCAAGTCTCCGGTGCGCAGCCAGTCGCCGTCGAATGCCTCGCGCGTGGCTTCGAGGTTGTTGAAGTACCCTTTCATCACCACCGGGCCGCGGACCTGCAGCTCGCCCACGCCCTGGTCATTGATTTCGGCGATGCGGACTTCGACGTTCGGGATCTTCTTGCCGATCGTGCCGATGTGCGGGGTGTGAACGCTGTTGATGGAGACTACCGGCGAACACTCGGTCAGCCCGTAGCCTTCAATAACCGTGAGCCCCAACCGACAGAATCCCCGCAAGACATGCACCGGGCACGGCGCACCCCCTACGGCAATAAAGCGCAATCGTCCGCCTAACTCTTTGAGCACGCGTCGGCCGACAAGGCGGCCAAGGCCGAGTTTCAGCAGCCCTCGCGCCAGGCGGCTGACCTGGAGCTTCTCGTCTATTTTGGACAGGAGTTTCTCAGCCAACAGCGGCACGGCCATCAGGATCGTGGGCCGCAGGGTCTTGATGTCGTCGCCCAGCGTGCGCACGCTGTCGGCAAAGAACATGCCGCATCCTTTATAGAGCGGCAACACCAGATTCGCCGTAAAGGAGAAGGAGTGGAAGAGCGGCAGCACAATCAGAAAATCGTCCGCCGGGGTAACTACCTCATTTCCGATGGCGTCCAGCGCACCCACGACATCGCTATAGAAATTGGTGTGGGTGAGCATGACCCCTTTGGGCTTTCCCGTCGTGCCTGATGTGTAGATCACGGAGGCGATGGTCTGCGGCTCGGGCTTGTGATGGGTGTGCCATGTGAGCGGTCCGGCATCGGCGCGGGGGCGCAATGCCTCATAGTCGTAGCAGGGCCTGTCCGCGACAGGCGGCAGCGGCTGCACTCCCCCATCTGTCAGCACCGCCGAACGGACGGCGGGCAGCCCCGGCAGAACCGTTGCGAGCATCTCCAGATGGCGGGTGTCAGTGACCACCAGAACTGCGCCAGAGTCCCTGACGATAAATGCGACCTCTTCGGGCTTTAGCTTCGGATCGAGCGGCACCACAGCCACGCCCGTGCACGCCAGCGCCAGATAGGACTCCACCCATTCTGGGCCGTTCTCGAGAATCAAAGCGACCCGCTCTTCTGAGGGCTTCAGCCCGAGCCTGCCGAACGCTTCGGCCATCTGAAAAACGCCCTTGGACAAGTCAAGATAGCTCCGGCTCAGCCAGACGCCGTTGCGTCGGTAACGCAGCGCCGTGCGGTTAGGCTGCTTGGCCATCGCGTTTACTAAGAGGGTCCGAATCGTCATTTCGCTCCGTTCATTAACGAACTGGTACGGACAAAATAGTGGAATCGGTTATAAAAGCCAATCCAAATTTCAGCGATGTAATTTTGGAGCCGCCTATTTTTGGCATTGTCAAGCCGCGCCGTTCTTCTTAATCTTACGCGTATCAATTGGAGGTTCAGCGTGATTTATCAGGTGGTGACGTTCGGGCATGAGATTCTTCGCCAAAAGGCTGTGCCTGTGGCCGAGGTAACCGAGGGGATTCGCCAACTCGTTCGGGATATGCTGGAGAGCATGTACGCAGCCAAAGGCGTGGGGCTCGCCGCCGAGCAGGTGGGGCACACCGAAAGCGTGTGCGTCATCGACGTGCCGCACGACGCAGAGAAAGAGGCTTGCCGCGAGGAGAACGCCGCGATCCCGATGCCGCTGGTGCTGATCAACCCCAAAATCATCGCGACCGAGGGCAAGCAGCGCAACGAGGAGGGGTGCCTCAGCTTCCCGGAGATCGGAGCGCCCATCACCCGCCCGGACAAGGTGACGGTCGCCTACACGGATCTCACCGGTGCGCAGAAGACCGTCTCCGCACGCGGCCTGCTCTCGCGCGCCATCCAGCATGAGGTCGACCATCTGAGCGGCATCCTGCTGGTGGACAAGATGAGCCCCATGCAAAAGCTGGCCGTTGCCGGCCAGCTCAAACGCCTGCAGAAGATCGCCCGGGAGGAGTAGCCGGCGGCGGCGACTCTTAGCCGCGCCATGGAGGGCGAGCGTCCTCGCGAGCCGTTGCGCTTGGCCCGGCGGCTCGACAGAGTCTCGCCCTCCATATTGTCACCACATGATGGGGGCGCCTTCGCCTTGCCACGGCCAATCCTCCGGCGTCGCGATTAAGCTTGCCCGCACCGGGTTAAGCCGCACATAACACCGTTTCTCGTCGTAAGTTTCGCGAGCCCGGAGTTGGGTGTCCCAGCATCCGGACTGCCACTCCCAGTCCGGATGCGTGCCTAAGAAGCGTGTGACCGTTCGTTTCAAATAGGTACTCCAAGGACCGATGCCAGTCGATGGGAACCGATTCGGCGTGCAGAACAGGTGGACGTGGTCCGGCATCACCACGTATGACGACACCCGCCACGCATCCGCCTCAACGCATGCTGCGCGAAACGCGTCATGAAAGTGACCGTTTGCGAGCATGTCGCCGCGCGGATGTACCGTCAGCGTCACGAACAGCACGATTGGCGTGTTATGGCGCTCCACAGGAGGCATGTGCACGGGATGTTTGCGTTGCGGCAAAGGATGTGTCATTTCTGACCTCCTTTTCTGTTCTGCGGCTCGACAGAGTCTCGCCCTCCAGTACGGTTAAGAGGGCCATGGAGGGCGAGCGTCCCCGCGAGCCGTTGCGCATGGACCTGCGGCTCGACAGAGTCTCGCCCTCCAAAGCGCCTTAGATGCACCTGGAGGGCGAGCGTCCCCGCGAGCCGCTCTTATACCACCGGCTGATTTTAGTTAGACTAAACTTCCGCTACAAAGCGTTTGC
>CAYSXF010000090.1:0-9755 GCA_964434815.1 uncultured Lentisphaeraceae bacterium | reverse complement strand
ATTTCTGCCTGTCTCGTGGGCTCGGAGATGTGTATAAGAGACAGGCTCGAAGGCATCGCCGCGCGCTCGGACTTCGACCTGACCCAGCACCAGAAGCACAGCGGCAAGAGCATGGAGGTCTTCGACGAGCCGCTCAAGCTCGCCTCCGCGAAGCTGGACGATGCGGCCAAGGTCGCGTTCACTGAAAAGGTGGTCGCGGACTGGGTCACGCGCAAAAAGGATCCCGAGACCGCGCGCGGGTTCGTCGCGAAACTCTTTGAAGGCAAGTACGTCCCGCATGTGATCGAGCCTTCGGCGGGCGTTGACCGCATGATGCTGGCGCTGCTCTGCAACGCTTACGAAGAGCAGAAGCTTACCGACGAGAAGGGCAAAGAGGACGTGCGCATCGTCATGCACTTCAGCCCGCGTATCGCGCCAGTGAAGGTCGCTGTCTTCCCGCTCGTCAAGAACAAGCCCGAACTCTACGGCAAGGCGCGCGCGATGTTCGAGCACCTGCGCCGCCGCTACCCCGCGTTCTGGGATGAGAGCGGCGCGATCGGCCGCCGCTACCGCCGCATGGACGAGATCGGCACGCCGTGGTGCGTGACGGTCGATTTCCAGACGCTGGAGGACGGCACGGTGACCGTGCGCGACCGCGACACGATGCTGCAAGAGCGCCTGACGCTGGAGCAGCTCAAGGTCAAGCTCGATGACGCGTTGATTGTGTGAGCTGTCTGTTGACGGTAGGGCCGGTTCCCCGAACCGGCCGTCGGGACTCGCGGATGCTCGGACGTTTCGGGGAAACGTCCCTACCTGAATCGCTAAGGGATCGGGAGAGAAGCCATGACCGACGATCTGCACTTTGCGAAGCCGGACTATGACCGCCTGCACCGGCGGGGCATGCCGGAGGTGATCTACGGCGCGGGCAAGACCGCGGCGCAGATCGCCGCGATCATGCGCGCCCTGAACGCCGCCGGGCAGAACGCCTTTGCCACGCGCGTGACGCCCGAGCAGGCGGCAGCCGTTCGCGTGGAGCTTTCTGGCGCGGTCTATCACGACATGGCCCGCATCCTCACCTGCGATGTGGCTCCGCTGCCGGAGCGCACGGGCAAGGTCGCCGTGCTGTGCGCCGGCACATCGGACATCGCGGTCGCGGAAGAGGCGGCGATCACAGCCGAACGTCTGGGTGCGGCCGTCGAACGCGTCTTCGATGTGGGCGTGGCGGGCCTGCACCGCCTGCTTTCGCGGATCGAGCGCTTTGCGGACGCGCGGGCGATCGTGGTGGTCGCAGGCATGGAGGGCGCGCTGCCCTCTGTGGTCGGCGGACTCACCGATAAGCCCGTGATCGCGGTGCCCACCAGCGTGGGCTACGGCGCGAGCTTTCAAGGCCTCGCCGCGCTGCTCGGCATGCTCAACTCATGCGCAGCGGGCGTGACGGTGGTCAACATCGACAACGGTTTCGGCGCGGGCGTTGCCGCCGCGCTCATCAACCGCCAGTGTGCGTGAACAACCAAGAAAAAAGGGGAGCAAATCAGTGAAGAGAGTCATGGGTTCGTTTCTGTTGGCGGCCTTGGTGGCCGGATCGGTTTTTGCGCAGCAGCTTTCGACCACGCCGGCGCCGCGGGATAAGGGCTGGGTCGCGCGGGTCGAACGCGATGCGGCCAAGGCCAAGCAGGGCGGCTGGGAGCTGGTTTTCATCGGCGACTCGATCACCGACTTCTGGCAGAACCGGGGTAAGGCGGAGTGGGATAAGTATTTCGGCCAGTACAAGGCGCTGAACCTGGGCATCAGCGCGGACCGCACCGAGCATGTGCTGTGGCGCTTGGACAAAGGCGAGTTGGACGGCTATCAGCCGAAGCTCTTCGTGGTGATGATCGGCACGAACAACAACGGCCACCGCAAGCCGGAGCAGGAGAGCACGGCCGACACAGTTGCGGGCATCAAGGCGATCCTCGACAAGCTGGGCCAGAAGGCGCCGCAGTCCAAGGTGCTGCTGCTGGCGATCTTCCCGCGCGGAGCTACGCCGCAGGACGCCTGCCGCCTGCGCAACGAGGCTGTCAACGCCGAGATCCAGAAGTTCACTGACAACAAGCGCGTCTTCTGGATGAACATCAACGACAAGCTCTTGCAGTCCGACGGCACGCTCTCGAAAGACATCATGCCCGACCTGCTGCATCCGAACGCTAAGGGCTATGCGATCTGGGCTGAGGCGATCACGCCGTTCCTGACCCAAACGCTGAAGGCTTCGGTGACGCCGGACAACCGCTTGGGCGAGGCGTGGTGGAAGACGCGCTTCGAACAGAAGCTTGCGCTGGTCAAGCAGGGCGGCTGGGAACTGGTCTTCATGGGCGACTCCATCACGCACGGCTGGGAAGGCGGCGGCAAAGAGGTGTGGGCGCAGAACTTCGGCGCGTACAAGGCGCTGAACCTGGGCTACGGCGGCGACCGAACGGAGCACGTGCTGTGGCGCTTGGACAACGGCGAACTGGACGGCTATCAGCCCAAGCTTCTCGTGCTCATGATCGGCACGAACAACACCGGCCACCGGCCGCTCGCGCAGGAGACGCCCGAGGACACGGCTGCGGGCATCAAGGCGATTCTCGATAAGATCGGCCAGAAGTCGCCCGCGACCAAGGTGCTGCTACTAGCCGTCTTCCCCCGCGCCGCTAAGCCGGACGACAGCGCCCGCGTGCGCAACGACAAAGTCAACGCGCTGATCAAGGGCTATGCCGACGGCAAGCGCGTGATCTTCCTCGACTTCAACAAGGAGATGTTGGAGCCGGACGGCACGCTGACGAAAGAGATGATGCCAGACTTCTTGCACCCGCAGGCCAAAGGCTATGCCATCTGGGCCAAAGCGATCATGCCGGTCGTTAAAGAGACTTTGGGCAAGTAAGCGAAAACGGGTTCACTCACGGCAGAGCGTAGACAGCACCCGTTCCAGCGCGGCGGCTGAGGAGTTCTGCGAGAAGACTCCCTTCGCGGCGGTGCGGCCCAGTTCCGACTCGCGGCGCAGGCGTTCGGGGTCGCTCAGCAGTTCGGTCCACGCACGGGCTAGCGTCTCGGGTTTGGAATCTGATATCAGCACGCCGCAGCCCGCGGCGGCCGCGATTTCCGGGAATGCGCCGTGTGCGGGCAGCACGACCGGCACGCCTGCAGCCATCGCCTCCAGCGCGTAGTAGCCGAACGCTTCCGGCGTGGCGCCGCCGGGCACTGAGAGCAGGGTCAGTTCCGACAGAAAACTGAAACGGTCGCTGGCGAAGCGGTCGGGCGAAATTTCCGCGTCGCGCAGCGCGCCGGCTGCCGCCAGCTTCTTGAGCTGCCGCTTCAGGAAACCTCTTTCTGCGGCGGGTCCGCCGGTAGCCGCCAGCCGCGCGTCCGCGAAGCGCGGATCGCGCCGCAACAGGAGAAATGCGTCCACGAAGCGGTCGAAGCCTTCGGTCGCTGAGAGGCGCGAGAGGAACCCGACAGTCACAGGCCGCCGCGCCATGTCAGCCGTCCGGTAGGCGGTCGGATCGATGCCCGGGTAAACGACGCTCACGCGTGCGGGGTCGAGCGACAGCGCGTCCGTCATGCGTGCCGCGTACGAGGCGCTGACCGCGACGAAGCGGTCGACCGTGCGGGCGTCGGTCGCCATGACGCGAAGCACGGCGTCGCACAAATCGGGTGCCATGGCGTCGAGCCAGACGTGCTCGTCCTGTAGCCAGCAGACGACCGGACAGCGGGCCGCTTCTTTGAGCGCAGCCGACATTCCTGTCAGCAGCGCGTCGGAGAGCACGATCACATCGGGTTTGGCTGCGGGCGGCAGAGCGGCCAGCCATTCGGCCACCCGCTGGAGCTCATCCGCCTGGCGGCCGTCCATGCCGCGCAGCATCGAGAGAGTCAGATCCTCCAGACCTTTGGCCGATGTGGAACCGGCGAAACGTGCGGCGAGGCGCAGGACAGGCCAGCAGTCTAGCGGACGGAACCACGCATGGGGCAGGCGGCGCAGGCAGGCGTAGCGGTGGCGCAGATAAAGGGAAACCGCCCCGTAAAAAACGGGTACGTCCGAAGGCTGCGGCATCGACGCGGTGGCCGGGAGGTAGAGCGGCATCAGCGTCACGGCATGGCCGCGCTGGCGCAGCGCATCGGCCAGCGCCATGTCGCGAAGGCAGTTCTGGCAGTAGAACGAACCGCCTGATCCCGGCAGGACATAGAGCACCTTCATGAGCGCCAGAATAGCAAGAAGGCGGCGTGAGGTCTAGCCGGAGGCGGATCAGCCGATGGCGGCGGAGCCGGTCTCGCGGGTGCGGATACGGATGCACTCGTCCATCGGCATGATGAAGATCTTGCCGTCGCCGATGTGCCCGCTTTGCGCCGCCTTGATGATCGCGTCGACGGTGATCTTGACAAAGTCATCGTTGACGCCGATCTCGAGGCGCACCTTCTCCAGCAGGTTCACTTTGTGGATCTGGCCGCGGTAACTTTCGGAGAAACCCATCTGCTTGCCGCACCCGCGCACGCGGCTCACGGTCATCTTGTGGACTTCGGCGTTGAAGAGCGCCTCTTTCACGGCGTCGAGGCGTTCAGGCTGAATGATAGCGACGATCATTTTCATGGAAGGATCCTTTCAGGACGCGCAACTTACAGGGCTTCTTCGGGGTGCGACTCGATCATGTGGACGGTGAGATCCTCGCCCACCATTTCTTCGTGACCGCTCAGGCGGATGCCGACCGTGCGTTTGAGCAGCCCGTAGACCAATGTGCTTGCTACAAGGCATACGATAATGATACCGAACGTAACGATAAGTTGCGAGAAGAACGAGACGCCGCCGAGGCCGCCCAGCGCTTTTTGGCCGAAGATGCCGCAGGCGATGCCGCCCCAAGCGCCGCACACGCCGTGCAGAGGCCATACGCCCAACACGTCGTCGATCTGCATCCGGTTGGTCTCGGCCTGGAACAGGAACACGAAGAGCGCGCCCGCGATGGCGCCGACCACCAGAGCGCTGACGGGGTGGTAGAGATCCGACCCTGCGCATATCGCGACCAGCCCTGCCAGCGCGCCGTTATGCACGAAGCCCGCGTCGTTGCGGCTCACGAAAAGCGCCGCCAGCGTGCCGCCCACCATGGCCATGAGCGAGTTGATCGCCACCACGCCCGAGATGCTCCCAAGCGAACCGGCGCTCATCACGTTGAAACCGAACCAACCGACGATCAGCGTCCAGCTTCCCAGCGCCAGAAAGGGGATGCTGCTGACTTTGATCGAATTGGATTCGTAGCGCTTCAGCCGGGCGCCCAGCAGAATGATGGCGGGCAGGGCCAGCCAGCCGCCGACGGCGTGCACCACCACCGAGCCTGCGAAATCGTGGAACGGCGCGCCCAAGGTGTTGGCCAGCCAACCTGTCGTCCCGGCCAGCGCATTGTTCATGCGGCCCCAGGTGACACCCTCGATGAGCGGATAGACCAAACCCACAAAGATCATGCCGGCGGTCGCATTCGTCCAGAACTTCGCGCGCTCCGCCACGCCGCCCGAAATGATGGCTGGGATACACGCGGCAAAGCCCAGCAGGAAGAAGAAGCGCACATAGGCGATGCCGTGCTCAGCCGCCAGCGTTTCCACCGGAACCAGGAAGGAGACGCCGCGGGCGATGGGATAACCGATCAGGAAATAGATCACGGTCGATAAAGCCCACTCGCAGATGATCTTGTTCAGGGCGTTAACCTGGTTCTTGCGGCGCACGGAGCCTACTTCTAGAAAGGCGAAGCCGCCATGCATCGCCAGAATCATCACCGCTCCCATCAGAAGGAATAGCGTGTCGGCCGAGTTCGCCACCTCTGTTACGTTTACTGGCTCGCCCGCCAATGACGGGAAAGCTGAAAGTCCTGCCCAAGCGAACACGCCCCATAACGTCATCCGGTTCCGTGACATCACCTTCATTATTCCACCTTCTTTGGTTTGTCGGTGCCTTGCAAGCACGGCGCTTACCCTCTGGCGGCTCCATTTATGTCGCCTGTCAGGTCTGCTCTTGAATAAGATTTAGCAGGGAATGTGCCAATAATGTCAAAACAGACCAAAGAGGGATGATTGGAAGACAGTTTCGTCTTATATTATAGAGCAGATATAAAATATTTTGTCGCAAGCTGAAAATCAGCTTGGACTTTTCCGGCGAAGCCATCCCATGCGTTGCTGGGCTTCGCGCATTTCAAACTTTTTTGTCTCATGTCGTCCAAATATGTCGTAATGCCAGATCGGGGGGTGGCGGGACGAATCTGCGAACCAGCGGCCTTCACTTACATCGATTGCGGATGTATGGCGGTTGATCGACTGGGGGCGGGGGCGCCCTCGTCTCCGATTGAAAGTCGCCAGACGCCCGTCTCATTCAGGGCGAGGGCGCCCCTGCTCCCGTGGGAGGCCGCCAAATCGCAGATGCGCCTTGGGTGACGCCCTTCAGCCAGGGCCGGCGCATCAAAAGTCTGACTCGGCGAGTCAGAATTGCGCTTACGAGTTGGACTAAGATTACGATTACTTATCTCACCGTTTCGGAATCTTAATCATGCTCGTAATCGTAATCCGTCAAACAGACGCTCCGGGCTACTTGGTTCGCAACCTCCCGATTAACACAATTGAGCCCATGGGGCGAATATCGATGGATGAAAAGACGGAATAGACAAGAATATAGATGCGTCAGCCCTGGCCCTTCAGTGCGACGAACTTGACGGGCGGGTGGCATATCCGCTTAAATATGGTCACTCGCACTGTTCACCTCGTGTATCCTCAAGGCACATTCATCATGCTTCGTTAAAGGAAAGCAAGCACATGCAAGCAACTCGGAATCAACTTCGCTTCTGTCTCGGGCTCTCGCTGGCGCTCGGCCTCTCGCACGCCGCGTTCGCGGATGTCCGGCTGCCGGCCATCTTCTCTGACCATGCCGTTTTTCAACAGGGTGTATCCTTCCCCGTGTGGGGCTGGGCCGAACCCGGAGAGGACGTCACGGTCACCGTCGCGGGGCAGACCAAGACCGTTAAGGCCGGCGCGGACGGCGCGTGGCGCGTGACGCTCGACGCGCTCAAGCCCGGAGCGACGCTCACGCTCACCGTCAAGGGCAAGAACACCCTTGCGGTGCAGGACGTGCTGGTCGGCGAGGTTTGGCTCGGCTCGGGCCAGTCGAACATGGGGCTGACTGTCAGCAGTTGCAACGACTACGCGAAGGAGCAGGCTGCAGCCGCCCTCCCGAACTTCCGTATGTTCACCGTCGATCGCGTGGTGGGCAAGACGCCCCAGAAGGAGTGCGCCGGCAAGTGGGTGGTGTGCGCCTCGAACACCGTCGGCGCTTTCTCCGCCACGGCCTATTTCTTCGGGCGCGACCTGCACCAGAAGCTCGGCGTTCCCGTCGGGATGATCAACTCCTCGTGGGGCGGCACCCCGATCGAGGCGTGGACCAGCGACGACGCGCTCAAGGCCGTGCCCGCACTCAAGCCCGTCACCGACTTGTGGGCAGAGAAGACCGCGACGCCGTGGGACGAGGCCAAAGCCAAGGACGCATACGACAAGCAGGTCGTCATGTGGAAGGAAGCTGTAAAGAAGGCCAAGGCAGCGGGCAAGGTGACGCCCCGTGCTCCGAAAAAAGCCATCGATCCCCGGCTCGACTCGCACCATCCGGCGAACCTCTTCAACGGCATGATCGCGCCGCTCATCCCATTCGCCATCAAGGGCGCGGTGTGGTATCAGGGCGAGTCGAACGCCAACGACCTGACCGCGACGCTCTACGGCACGCAGTTGCAGACCCTCATCCAAGACTGGCGCACCCGCTGGGGCGCGGAGTTCCCCTTCGCTTGGGTGCAGTTGCCGAACTTCCACTCCTCTGACCGCAACTGGCCGCTGGTGCGCGAAGGCATGCTTCAGACACTCAAGATGTCGAAGACCGGCATGGCCATCACCATGGATATCGGCGAGACCGGCAACATCCATCCCAAGAACAAGCAGGACGTCGGCCACCGCCTCGCGTTCTGGGCAATGGACACGGTGTACGGTCAGAAGGCGGCCTCGATCTCCGGGCCTCTGCCCGCGGGCCATACGGTCAAGGGCGGCGAGGTGGTCTGTGCCTTCACGCACGCGGACGGCGGCCTGGTCGCCAAGGGCGGCGAGCTGAAGGGCTTCGTCATCGCGGGAGCTGACCAGAAGTGGGTGCCTGCCACGGCCAAGATCGCTGGCGACACCGTGGTTGTCTCAAGTCCTGACGTGAAAGAGCCGGTCGCCGTACGCTACGCGTGGGCTGCCGATCCCGAGTGTAATCTCTTTAACGGTGCGGGCCTGCCCGCTTCGCCTTTCAGGACAGACGCCTTCGAGTTTCCCCTCGTCGTTGCCACGCCAAAGAAATAAAGAAGACGGAAGAGCTGGTAGGTACGCCTCCCCGAGGCGTCCGCGGACGGTTCGGGGAACCGTCCCTACCGGATACTCACTGCCGGGCGAAAGAAAAGCCGAGAACAGAGAGCGTCCCCGAGACGGTCATGGCGATCATCGACAGCCACTGCGGAGCCTCCCAGGTGCCGATGTGAACAGGCACGTGAAATGCGATTCGGGCGACATGAAGAATCGCCACGACCGCCAAAAGGGTGGCTGTGATCTGAAGATAGGTTTTAGAGCTCATTTTGTTTTTCCCCTTTCTTACTACGATAACTTTAACACGCCGTTGGCGACGGATACAAGCACCGTTGCGCGGGGTGCATATGTTTCGAATATCCTGAAATCAGGCGAAGTGTCCGCGCCCTGCTTTCGCATTTTTTACCCCCTGTTTCAGACTTTGATTCAGTGCGGCATTCGTGCGGATATCCTCCATCTCGAACCCGTCGACATACTGGTCCGACTCCGTATAGCGGAATGCCGCAGTCTCAATAAAATTGGACAGGGGGCAATTCTCACGTTCGGCTAAGATACGGAGCCGCTGATAGGTGTCATCCGGGAGCCGCAATGTGACTGTTTTAGACATCGTCCACCTCATTTGCGGTGATTCGCTTGATAGCAGATAGAACGTCAGCGACCATCGAACCTGTGAACTGCAGGCAAACGAGGGTTCGGTGGGCTGCCGTGTTGGGAAATAGTCTCTCTCTTATCGTCTGGTTTGTCGAGGAAGGGATGGCTTCCGCTGTCCGGTATAAGGTCTCTCCTCTTCGCGTCTACGCCGCCAACGCAGAGGGTCTCGGATTAGAAAGTCCTCTCAGTGTAATTCTCACACCTCGCGAAGTGTGAGAACGAGTGTCAAAGACATCAAGACCATTTCGCACTACGTCATCGGTGGTCATTTTCCTTCTTCACCCGCCCCAACATCAGCGACCACCGAACCCGCGAGCCGAAGGCGAACGAGGGTTCGGTATGTCGCATGGCTCGTCGATCTCGGGGCAATCGACGACAGTCAGCTCGCTTGATGAGCGCTCCGCTTCATGAAAGCGGAATTGGCGCTTAACTCCGTGGCCGAGACAATAACGACAAGAAGAGCCGCTTACGCCAGTTGGAGCGCGCCGTCGGCGACGGTCACGCGCACGGTCGCGCCGGGAGCGTAGCCGCCCGAAACGATCTTGCGGGCGATGGGCGTCTCCAGCTCGCGCTGGATCGCGCGTTTGACCGGGCGCGCGCCGAACACGGGGTCGAACCCTTTGTCCGCCAGCCAGGCGACCGCCTCGTCGTTCACGTCGAGCGCAAGCTCTTGCTCCTTCAGGCGGGCGCGCAGGTCTTCGAGCTGGATCTTCACGATGGCCGCGATCTGCGCGTGGCCCAGCGGCTTGAACAGCACCACTTCGTCC
>CAYSXF010000089.1:0-9791 GCA_964434815.1 uncultured Lentisphaeraceae bacterium | reverse complement strand
CGGTCAGCGTTCGAGCCTTTCAGCTCTGGGAATGGCGGGTTCACCGACCAATGCAGCATGTGGATCATACAGCCGGCATAGAGGGCAAGCCCAAGCCCCGCCTGATCGGCCGTCAGCTTGGGGCAGGCCTGGCGGATCGCATGGACAAAACGCAGGGCGACGTGAAGCAACTCCTCGTGGAAGATCATGCGGGCTATCTCGTCCGACTCTGCGAACGCCCGGCTGAGCAGGCGGTTCAGGCGGCGGCCGGTCTCCGGGTCGCTTAGCGCCTCCTCGATCAGCGCGCGTGCGAAGGCGTCGAGCACTTCGGGTAGGGCCGGCGCGCGTTTCCGGTTCTCCAGAGCTGTCAGTGTCGCCAAACGTCGCTCGTTCAGAGGGCGCACGCGTCGGACCAACGCCTCAACGAAGAGTTTCTCCTTGGAGCCGAAGTGGTATCCAGCGGCCGCGAGGTTCACCTTGGCGTGCCGGGCGATGTCGCGCATGGAGACCGCGTGGTAGCCTTTATCCGCGAAGAGCGCCTCTGCCGCGCTGAGCAGTCGCTCGCGCGTGGCCTCCGCATTCCGCGCCGACCGGTTTGTGACACTATGATTCATACGTTTGTTTGAAAATAGCACAAAGGCCGCTCGTCGTCAATGGGGGCAAACCGGTAGAAACTGATCGTCGAAGGAACGCCGCGCAAGGCCTCACACGGGGGAAGCGGCTTGCCGCGTCACGTCTCTTTGTGCACGTCCACGCGCGTCGCTCCGCCGCGGCGCGCATAGGGCGGAGGGCTCACGACTGCCTGGCCGTCATCCGGCGGCGGCGTGCGCGTTCTGTTGCCGAAAAAAGGCATGCCGCCGAACGGATTCTGCCGCGCTCCGCCTTCCTCTGCCAGCACCATGCGGTACTCGCGGCCTGCAGTCGTGTATATCATCAAGCCGATCAGGAACTTTAGGAATCCTCCTTCGCTGAGAAAAGCCCATAACATTTGGCCCGCAAACCCAGAGATACGCGGATTGGGGATGGGGATTCCCGCCATGTTGCAGACAGCGAAGAACATCATTATCAAAGCCAGACCGCGTCCGATGCGTGAGGCGATCCAGGTGGCCCGCACTTTACTCATTCGCACTTGTAGCGCCGAGCGCAGGATGCGTCCCCCGTCCATGGGAAAAGCGGGCAGCAGGTTGAAGCCGAAGAGTATAAGATTTGTCCACCCCAGCGCACGCGTCAGAAATAAGTCTGTCTGAAGCGTGACGGCTTGGGCATCCAACAAGATAGCGGGCACGAATATTCCGATTAGCCCTAGCGCAAGGCTGACAAGCGGCCCCGCAATGGCAACGAGAAACTCCTGCCAGTGTTTGCGGGGCATACTCTCCAACGAGGCTTGCCCGCCTATTACCATCAGCGTGATGTCGCGCACACGGCAGCCGAAGGCCATGGACACGAGGCTGTGGCCCAGCTCGTGAAGCGTGATGGACACGAGCAACAAGACGCCTGCCGCAAGACCTTGGAAAGGCCCGTCATAGCTGGAGGCCACCCAGATCATCAACGCGATCAGCGAGATGTCCAAATAGATCGGAATGCCGAATGCGCGGCAGAGTTGGTAAGAGGTCTTTATCATAGGTTAATTGTGGTTCGGGTGCGTAGGGGCGGCCGGCAGGTCGCCCTTACAGGGTCGTGACAAGTAGTTTCGCAGTTGATTCCGGCGTGAGCGTGTATCCGGCTGCCGCGGCGGGGATGAGGCAGCTCGCGCCAGCGCTCAGCGCGACAGACTCGCCCCCTGCAGAAACGGTCGCATGTCCCTTCTCAACGAAAAGCGCGTGAAACGACGTGCCGTCCACTGGCACCGTGATCGATTCCGTCAGATCGAGTTTGCGCAGCGTGAAATAATCGCACGACACCACGTCGGACCAGGCGTTGCGCCCGGACGAGGCGGATTTGACCGCTGTCAGCATCTGGGGCGGGCGCAGCGACCAGTCGATGCTCTGGAAGCTATCCTCAATGTGCAGTTGGCGCGGTTTGCCGTCCGCGCCTGTGCGGTTCCAGTCGAAGAGCCGGTAGGTGGTGTTGGAGTTCTGCTGCACCTCGTAGATCAGGCAGCCCGCGCCGATGGCGTGCACCAGCCCGCCCGGAATGAAGAGCGCTTGGCCGGGTTCGACCGGCAGGCGCACGAGCTGCGCTTCGGCGGTGCCTGCGGCGAGGGCGGTGCGCAGCGACTCGGGCGAGACGCCTTCTGCCAGTCCCGCGTAGAGGCTGGCGTGCGGCGTGCGGTCGAGCACGACCCACATTTCGGTTTTCGGCTCGCCGCGCGTGAGGTGCGCGTTGGCGTTGTTCGGATGGACTTGGACGCTCAGGCGGTCGCGCGCGTCGATCAGTTTGAAAAGCAGGGGGAAGCGGGTTGGGTCAGGCGCGCGGGTTCCTGTCAGCGCGGCTCCGAAGGCTGATGTGAGGTCGGCAAGCCCGCGTCCTGCGAAAGGACCTGAGGCCACGACGCTCTGGCCGTCGGGATGGGCAGATATCTCCCACGATTCGGCGCAGACCGCCGGTGCGCCAACCCGGTCGTAGGATGCGGGGATGCGGCTGCCGCCCCAGATGTAGTCCTTATAAACGGAATGAAAGACGAAAGGTGCCTTAGGAACATTCATGCGTATTGAGTTTACCAGTCTGGGTCAGGAATGCAAGATGTGACATGACGGGCATGACCGCGTGTGCGCTGGCCTCTTTTTAGGATGGAAGCCGGCACGGCGAACGGTTAAACTAAGCCGCCTCATTTCAAGTGAGGAGGAAGCCATGGATACGAAACTGACCGACGGTGTTTTTTGGGTGGGCTATGTGGATTGGAGCGTGCGCGATTTCCACGGGTACACAACGGGGCGGGGATCGACCTACAACGCCTATCTGGTGACAGCGCAGAAGACGGCCCTGATCGATACGGTGAAGGCACCCTATGTGGCGGAGCTGCTCGCTGGCATCAAGACGCATGTGCCATTAGAGAAAGTGGACTACATCGTCTGTAACCACGCGGAGCCGGATCACTCGGGTGGTCTGCCCGCCGTGGTGCTCGCCTGTCCGAACGCCACCGTGCTGTGCAACGCCAAATGCAAGGATGCGCTGGCGCACCACTACGACGTGAGCGCTTGGAAGTTCCAAGTGGTTAAAGACACTGAGACGCTTTCGCTGGGGGGCAAGACTCTCCAGTTCTTCGATACGCCCATGGTTCATTGGCCAGAGTCCATGGCCACCTATCTGGTTGAGCCCGCAGTCCTCTTTTCGATGGACGCGTTCGGACAGCATTACGCATCAGGATATCGCTTCGACGACGAGTCGGACATGTGCGAGGTGCTGCAGGAGGCCAAGACCTATTACGCCAATATCGTGCTGCCTTACGGACGTCCGGTGGCGACGACCCTTGCGCGCCTGGGCGGTCTGAAGCTCTCGATCGTGGCGCCCAGCCACGGCGTGATCTGGCGCAGCCATTTCGCCAAAATCTTAGCGGCCTATCAGGACTGGATGATCTGCAAGCCCGTGAAGAAAGTCATCGTCGTCTACAGCAGCATGTGGAACAGCACGCGCCTGATGGCCGAGGAGGTCGCCGCAGGCGCCGAGGAGCTTCCGGTCGAAGTGAAGCTGATCGATGCCAGCGCAACCTCCGACACGCAGATCGTTACGGACGTCATGGACTGCGCCGCGCTCGCGGTGGGCTCGCCGACCTTGAACATGGGCATCATGCCTCGGATGGCTGCGACGCTGACTTATCTGCGCGGGCTCAAGCCGGTCGGCAAGGCCGGGTTCGCTTTCGGCTCATACGGCTGGGCGTCGAAAGGTGCCGAAGAGGCCGCCCAGTATCTTCAGGCGATGCAGGCGAAGGTGGTGTGCGAGCCAGTGACTTGCCGCTTCGCGCCTGACGCTGCCACGTTGGAGAAGTGTCGTGCGGCCGGCCGGGCATTGGCCGGGGTCGCTCTCAAAGCGTAGGGGGTGCTCATATGCGTCCCATAGGTCTCTTAAGCTCCATACTCGCATGCGTGGCGTATGCATCCGCGATCATGGGGCAGCCCGCGTCGCCGTGGGGCAAGAGCCCGTTCTCGCTCACGGTTGAGGCAGCCGCTGTCACGGCGGAACATATCGATGTGCGCGTGGCGCTCTCCTTCCCGCCCAAGCATGTGATCTATGCCGAGTCGTTTCAGGTCACGGCTGGAGAGAAGGGCGCGCCCCTTGAAAGCCTCCAGGTGCCGCCGCCGGAAATGAAGCCGGACCTGATCGATCCCGCCAAGCAGGTCGGCGTGTATGCGCATCCGTTCGAGACGCTCTGGCGGCTCTCGCCCCGACGCGGCAACGTATCTTTGCGCGTCGCGTATCAAGGGTGCGACGACAAAGTCTGCTTCCTGCCGCAGGAGCGCTTGTTCCGCTTCGACGAGGCGTCCGGCAAGTTTGTTGAATCTGACGCGGTGGCGGCAGCGCCTGCGGCGGATTTGCCATGGTCGTCCGGCCTGTCCGTTGTGACGGGCGGCGGGTACATGTCCGCGAAGGAGTTCTTGGCCTTTCTCGATAAGGCCGAGGGTAAGGCTCCGGCTTCGGATGGCGCGGGGCTTGCTGGTTTCCTGCGAGATCCGGTCGCTTTCTTCCACGCGCACGGCTTGCTGCTGACGCTGTTGCTGGTGCTGGTCGGAGGCGTGCTCCTGAACCTGACGCCGTGCGTGTTGCCGATGATCCCGATCAACCTCGCGATCATCGGGGCCGGCGCGGGAACACGCGGGCGCGGTTTCCTTTTGGGTGCGGCCTATGGTGCGGGCATGGTGCTGGTGTACGGCGGTCTGGGGTGGGCGATTCTGCGCAGCGGCCTCTTTTTTGGCGCGCTGCAGGCGTCGCCGTGGTTCAGTCTGGCGGTCGCTCTTGTGTTCGTTGCGCTGACGCTGGCCATGTTCGACGTGTTCGTGATCGATTTCGGGAGGCTGGCGCCATCGCGGGGCGGCGGCAGCCAGGGCGCGCTCGCGGCGTTTTCGGCGGGTGCGCTTTCGGCCTTGCTGGCGGGCGCGTGCGTTGCGCCGGTGGTGCTCGCGGTTCTGCTTTTGGCCGGTTCGCTCTATGCGGGCGGCGCGAAGGTCGCGCAGTTTCTGCCGTTCGTGCTGGGGCTGGGCATGGCTTTGCCGTGGCCGTTCGCGGGCGCGGGCCTGTCGGTGCTGCCGCAGCCGGGCCTCTGGATGGTGCGGGTGAAGCAGGTGTTCGGCGTCTTTCTTGCGCTGCTGGCGGCGTACTATCTCCACCTCGCCTGGGTCGGTTTCGCGCCCGCTTCGCAAACGGCGCGCGAAGGGTCGATCACCGCTGGAGACCGGCCGGCATGGGAAGCGAAGGTTGCTCAGGCGAAGCGCGAAGGCAAGCCGGTCTTCGTGGATTTCTGGGCCACATGGTGCAAGAACTGTTCGGTGATGGAGCGGGCCACGTTTGCGGATGTGCGTGTAAAAACGCGGTTGGCGAATTATGTGGTTGTTAAAGTGCAGGCCGAGAAGCCGGAGCAAGAGCCAGCAAAGGGAATGCTCGCCGCGTTCGACGTGCGCGGACTGCCCGGTTTTGTAGTGTTGAAGTAAGTATTATGTCAGATATTATTATTACAGGCGCGAGGCAGCACAACCTCAAGAACGTGAATGTCCGCATCCCCCGCGATTCGCTGACCGTCGTGACGGGGCTCAGCGGTTCAGGTAAGTCTTCGCTGGCGTTCGACACGCTCTATGCCGAGGGCCAGCGCCGCTACGTCGAGAGCCTGTCTGCCTACGCGCGCCAGTTTTTGGACCAGATGCAGAAGCCCGAGGTGGATCATATCGAGGGCCTGTCGCCCGCTATCGCCATCGAGCAGCGCACCTCCGGCGGCAATCCGCGCTCTATCGTCGCCACGGTCACGGAGATCCACGACTACCTGCGTCTGCTCTACGGCAGCATCGGCCAGGCGCACTGCCCCTCGTGCGGCAAGCCGGTGCAGAAGCAGAGCGCCGAGCAGATCGTCGACCGCCTGTCTGCGCTGCCCGCTGGAACGAAACTCATTCTGCTGGCACCGCTTGTGCGCGGGCGCAAAGGCCGCCACGAGGAGGTCTTTGAGTCGATCCGGCACCAGGGCTTTGCCCGCGTGCGCGTGGACGGGAAAATGCTTTCGCTCGACGACGTGCCCGCGCTCGACAAGAACAAGGCGCATACGATCGAGGCCGTGGTGGACCGTTTGGTGGCGGGCGACGGCGTGCGCACGCGTCTGACTGATTCCGTCGAACTGGCGCTCAAGCAGGGCGAGGGCGTCATGCGCGCGCAGACCGTGCTGGCGGACGGCAAGGAAACAGAAACGCTTTTCTCCGAGAAGAACGCGTGTCCGGATTGTGCGATCAGCTTCGAGGAACTCAAGCCGCGCGCGTTCTCTTTCAACAGCCCTTACGGCGCGTGTCCGGTCTGTTCGGGGCTGGGCTCGCAACTGGTGTTCGATGAAGAGCTGATTGTGCCTGACCGGGAGCTTTCGCTGGCGGACGGAGCGGTCGTGGCGTGGCGGCGCGGCGGCTTCCGCATGGTGGTCTATTACAAGCACCTGCTTAAGGCTGTGGCAGCCGCGTATGATATCGACATGGACACGCCGTACAAAGACCTGCCCGAAGCCTTCAGGCAGGTGCTGATGAACGGGTCGGGAGAGGAGCCCGTGAACTTGCGGTTCTGGATGCGCGGGGCGTGGCGCAAGACAGAGAAGCCTTTCGAGGGCGTGATTCCGAGCCTGCTGCGGCGCTACAGCGAGTCGGAAATCGACGAGGTGCGCGAGAAACTGCGTCAGTTCATGAGCAGCCAGATCTGTCCGGAATGCCACGGCGCGCGTCTGCGGCCCGAGTCGCGGGCGTGCACGGTGTCGGGGCGCTCGATCGTCGACGTCATGGCTATGACAGTGAAGCAGAGCGTGGCTTTCTTCGATGCGCTCACGCTGACGCCCGCGGAGGAGACCGTGGTGGCCGAAGTGCTGAAAGAGATCCGTCGGCGCTTGCGTTTCCTCTCCGACGTGGGCCTGAATTACCTGTCGCTGGAGCGCGAGAGTTCGACGCTATCGGGCGGCGAGATGCAGCGCATCCGGCTCGCGACCCAGATTGGTTCGGGGCTGGTGGGCGTGCTGTATGTGATGGATGAGCCGACGATCGGACTGCACCCGCAGGACAACGAGCGTCTGATCGGCATGCTGCACCAGCTTCAGTTGCGCGGCAACACGGTGGTGATCGTCGAGCACGACGAGGAGATGATCCGCACGGCCGACTACATTGTGGATCTCGGGCCTGGGGCAGGGCGCGAAGGTGGCGAGGTTGTCTACCAAGGCGACTTGAAAGGGCTTATGGCGTGCGAGCGGTCCGTGACGGCCGACTATCTTGCGGGCCGGAAGAAGATCGAGGCGCCGGGCGAGCGCGTCAAGCCCGGCAAAGCGCGTATCAAGATTGCTGGCGCGTCCGAGAACAACCTGAAGAACATCGACGTGGAGATCCCGCTGGGCTGCTTCGTGTGCGTGACCGGCGTGTCGGGCTCGGGCAAGTCGACGCTGGTCAGCGATATTCTGAAGAGGCATCTGTTCCGTCTGCTGTACGGGTCGAAAGAGCGGCCAGGCGCGTTCAAAAAGATCAGCGGCGTGGAGCTGCTGGACAAGGTGATCGAGATCGACCAGAGTCCGATCGGGCGCACGCCCCGCAGCAACCCGGTCACTTACACAGGGGCGTTCACGCCGATGCGCGAGCTGTTCGCGGCCGTGCCTGCGGCCAAGGTGCGCGGCTACGGTCCGGGGCGCTTCAGCTTCAACGTCAAGGGCGGCCGCTGCGAAGTGTGCAAAGGCGACGGCATGCGCTGCCTCGAAATGCACTTCCTGCCCGATGTGTACGTCACCTGCGAGCAGTGCGGCGGCCAGCGCTACAACAAGGAGACGCTGGAGATCCGCTACGGCGGCAAGAACATCTCCGAGGTGCTCGACATGACGGTCGATGACGCCCTGGAGTTCTTTCAAGCCGTGCCGATGATCGCCAACAAACTGCGCACGCTCTCCGAAGTGGGCTTGGGCTATGTGCGCCTGGGTCAGTCCTCGACCACGCTCTCCGGCGGCGAGGCGCAGCGCATCAAGCTGGCTGGCGAACTCTCCAAGCGCGCCACGGGCAAGACGCTCTACCTGCTCGACGAGCCGACAACGGGCCTTCATTTCGCTGACGTGCACAAGCTGTTGGAGCTGCTGCTGCGCCTGCGCGCCTCAGGCAACACTGTGGTGGTGATCGAGCATAACCTCGACGTGATCAAATGCGCGGACCACATTATCGACCTTGGCCCCGGTGGGGGCGACGAGGGCGGTCGGCTGGTGGTTGCGGGCTCCCCCGAGAAGGTCGCGGCCTGCGACGCGTCGCTGACCGGGCGGTTCCTCAAGCGGTTGCTTGGTGCATGAAGCGGACTATCGTTTGGTCGCCGATTCGCGCGTGCGCCCTTTTTTCAGGCATAGGGACTTCTCTCTATAGGCGGGCGCTGCGGTGACCGGCGGACGGTTCGGGGAACCGTCCGTACCACGCGCGGAGCCTCTCCGGTAGGGGCTTCTGCCGAGTCAAGGCGAACCATTCGGTGGCCTTTGTGGTAGGGACGCCTCCCCGAGGCGTCCGCTTCAGTTTAGGGAACCGTCCCGAATGACGCTAAGATAAATGCCTTTTTTCAATATCGCAATGAAAGCTATTGAACCGGCGGGTCCTTTTAGCTATGATAAATTTGCTTTTTTAGTTAGTTCAACCAAAAAACGAGGAGTAGAGAGTATGTGGTTACGTGGTGCATCGAAGCGGCTGTGGTCGGTACTGGCCTTGGCGGTTCTTGGAGTAGCTTCGCCGGTGTTGGCGAGTGAGGCTGACCTGATCCTGCCTGACCTGGGGGTCAAGTTCTTCAACGGTTCCATATCCGGCACCGCGCTGATGATGGTCGGAATCGGCGTCTGCGCGCTCGGCCTGATTTTCGGCCTGGTGCAGTACACCTCGACGAAAAATCTGCCGGTGCATAGCTCGATGCGCGAAGTCTCCAATATCATCTGGGAAACCTGCAAGAGCTACCTGGCTCAGCAGGGCAAGTTCCTTGCGATCCTCTGGGCGCTGATCGCCGTCTGCATGGTCTATTACTTCATGATCCTGCAGAAGATGCCGATGGCGAGCGTGGCCATCATCCTCGGGGCCTCGATCCTGGGCATCCTGGGCTCCTATGGCGTCGCGTGGTTCGGCATGCGCATCAACACCTTCGCCAACAGCCGCAGCGCTTTTGCGGCTTTGCGCGGCACGCCTTGGGAGGCGCTGGCCATCCCGATGCGCTCGGGCATGAGCGTCGGCACGCTGCTGGTTGCGGTCGAGCTGTTTTTCATGATCTGCATCCTCGTCTTCCTTCCCACCGAGCTGCGCGGCCCCTGCTTCATCGGCTTCGCGATCGGCGAGTCGCTCGGCGCCTCGGCGCTGCGTATCTGCGGCGGCATCTTCACCAAGATCGCCGACATCGGCTCCGATCTGATGAAGATCGTCTTCAAGCTCCCTGAGGACGACCCAAAGAACCCCGGCGTCGTGGCGGACTGCACCGGCGACAACGCGGGCGACAGCGTCGGCCCGACCGCCGACGGTTTCGAAACCTATGGCGTGACCGGCGTCGCGCTGATCACCTTCCTCGCACTCGTGCTCGGCAACGGCGCGCTCTGCGCTCAGATGATCGTCTGGATCTTCGTTATGCGCATCCTGATGATCGTCACCTCGCTGGTGTCCTACTTCATCAACCTGTCTCTTATACACATCTCCGAGCCCACGAGACAGGCAGAAATC
>CAYSXF010000088.1:6157-9818 GCA_964434815.1 uncultured Lentisphaeraceae bacterium | reverse complement strand
ATATCCTGAGCAGTTCGCCCACTCTGCAAATCACTGTCGATGGCGGTTCGGGTGGCGGAGAAGATTATCGCAACAATGCCAGCAGTGCCGGCGCAAGCGGTCAGGGCTATGCCGGCGGCTCTCTGTTTGACATCACCGACGAGATTTACGGCGGCGGCGGTGGCGGCGGCGCGGGAGAACCCGGCGGCACGGGTGGCGAGGGACAAGGCGGCGACGGCGTGCCGAGCCGCATAACCGGCTCGCCCGTCCTTCGTGCCGGCGGCGGTGGCGCTGGAGCCCTTGGAATGACGCCTGCGGGTGGAGATGGAGGAGGCGCGACGGGTAATGGCGGTAATGGAAATGATAATACTGGCGGCGGCGGTGGCGGCAGTCATGCGGGCTTGGTCGGCGGCCACGGCGGAAGTGGCATCGTGGTCATCCGTTACGTCATCCCCTGGGCTGCGGGTGTCTACGAGCCCGGTATGCCTGTGTTCATCAAACGCTCGCCAGCCGCCAACCCCGCGGCCGTTAGCGAGGGTGCCTCGCTCGCCTTCAGCGTCACGGCGAACGACCGCGCCGAACCGGACGAGACGGCGAGCGGGATGTCCAACATCACCTGGTATGTGGACGGCGTGAGGGCTCTGGAGACGACGGCCGGCGCGCCAGCCGCCATCGCCAGCGCATTCACCCTCAGGACCGCCACGGATACGGTCGTGGGGGCGGCGTCCAGAAACGTGGAGGTCAGAGCCGTCGCGCTGGACAGGCGGGGCGCTACGGCAGCGACCAACTGGACGGTATGCGTGAGCAACGTGCAGGCCAGCCAGACCGTCACCTTCAGGCCGCTGCCCATCACGGCGTTGGGCGCGGCGAACTTCAGCCCTGGCGCTGCGGCGTCCTCCGGCCTGCCCGTGGCGTACACGAGCGCCGCGCCGGCCGTGGCGCGGATCGAAAACGGGCTGATCCGTGTCTTCGGCGCGGGCACGGCGGTGATCACGGCGCTCCAGACGGGGAATTTCGATTATAAAGCCGCCGCGCCAGTCAGGCAGACGCTGACGGTGAAGGCGCAACTCACCGCCGCGGTCGCCGGCGCCGGCTCCGTGTCTGGCGCGGGGCTCTACGCGCCGGGCGCAAAGGTCGCCCTGACGGCGAAGCCCGCCGCCAACAACACCTTCCTGCGCTGGGAGGACGGCTCGCAGACAGCGGCCAGAAGCCTCGTGATGCCCAACGCCAACGTTACGGTGTCGGCGTGGTTCGGGCTGACGACCAACATCCCGCCGCCGGCGGTCGCGAGTCTGGGGCCGCAGCGGGCGACGGTGGGCGTGGCGTTCAGCCAGCCGCTGGCGGTCGCGTCCGACAGCCAGCCGGCGGTCACGGTGACCGGCCTGCCCGCTGGCCTGAGCTACAGCGCCGCAACAAGGGTGATCGCCGGCGTGCCGGCCGCGCCTGTCACCAACAGGCTGGTGACGGTCACGGCCAGGAACGTGAACAGGGCGCCGGGCACGAACACGTTCACAATCACCGTGGACGCACTGCCCAAATGGGCGCAGGGGAGCTTCAGCGGCTGGTTCGACGGCGCACCGGGCTTCGGACCGGTGTCGGCCGACGTGACCGCGCTGGGCAGAGTCACGGGAAGGCTCACTCTGCGGGGCACGAACTTCAGCTTCGGTGCGGGCTCGTACACCGACCGGTACACGCTCTGCGTCTCGGCCGTCGCGGGCAAGGCGGCGCTGCCGCTGTTCCTCTCGTTGAGCGCCCCCGCGGACACGGGCCCCGCCGGACTTTCCCTCGCGGAGGGCTGGTTCTCCGGTGCGGCCGCTGGCGTGCCTGAGCTGGCGCTGTGGCGCAATGTCTGGAAGGACGCGGGCATGGCGGCTGAGTCCACGAACTACACGGGCTACTACACGGCGTCGCTGCCGGGGACGAACGCGTACGGCAGCGGCTACCTGGCCTTCACGGTGGACATGGCGGGCGGCGTGAAGACCGCCGGCAAGCTGGCGGACGGCACGGCGGTGTCGCTGGCCGGGACGCTGGTCCTGGACGGGGACGGCCGCGCGTTCACGGTGCTCTACACCTCCCCGGCGGCGTACAGGGGCGGCTGTCTCTTCGGGCTGGCCGAGTTCGTGAAGGGCGTCGCGGGGACCCGTGTGACCGTGCGCCCGCTGGACGCCTTTCCGCCGCTCTGGGAGAGCCTCAGCCCGCAGGCGACGGCCGACTATGCGGCGGGGGGCTTCAGCCGCCGTCTCGGCCTGGCAGGCGGCTGGTACGACACGCTCGGCAACTTGTATGCCTATTACACGAACAGGGCGCTCAGCGTCGGCACGGAGGGCGGGCCAGCGCCCGTCCTGACGGCCGGCACGAACCGCTACGAGTCGGCCTGGTGGGACCCGGACGGGCTTGCGCTGGCGGCAGTGACCAACAGATACGGCGTGATGACTGGCCTTGCAGCCCCGAGGGCAGGCGTGCCTGTGAAGGCGGGGGCCAGCGGGTACAGCTACGCCTCCGTGACCAACGCCGTGGGGCTGACCATCTCTCTGACCCCTGCGACGGGCATGTTCAAGGGCTCGTTCAGCGCGTGGTTCGACTACGCGGCGACGCACACGCCGAAGTCGATTGCGTTCGAGGGCGTGCTGACGCCCGGGCGCGGGGGAGCGGAGGACGGCGTCGCGGGCCGCGGCTTCTTCCTGTGGCCCGACACGTCGGGGTATCTCAGCCCGCTGGGCAAGCGGGTGCCGTACGGCTTCAGTTGGTCGTACGACCTGAAGATCCTGCTGCTGCCCTAGCACCTGCCCGCACCCGCTTCGCTAGTTGAGGTTGACTCAACGTGAAGAGATTATGAAATCGGTTGGGGTGCAGGAGAGAGCGGCAAGGGTGTGGGACATTGCGGGGGCGGAATGGTTTCTTTTTTTCTCTTTTTCCCTATTGCGTTTGCATGGATCGAGGATTATGATTTTTACGATGGGTGGTATCGGTGTGTCGTTCAGCAGTTGCTGTATTGAATTTAGGATAAGGAGCAAACTCATGAACAGTCGGATCCGCGGATCACTGATATTAACGCTGTGCGTGGCCTTTCTAATGCCGTTGGCTTTGATGGCGCAGACAACACTACGGGTGGCAGCGCCGACCTTCAAGCCGTCAAGCGGCACCTACACCGGCTCTGTGAGCGTGGCTATCGCGTGCGCGACGCAGAATGCGAAGATCACGTACGCCATGGGAGCCAACACGTCGGGCGGTGTTGTGACCTTCCTGCCCTACACGGGGCCCGTCACGCTGACTGCCTCGGGCACGATCACGGCCAGGGCCTCTGCTGCGGGCATGCAGGACAGCGCCGCATACGCGACGTACACGGTGGTGGTCCCGCGCGTTGCGACTCCTGTCTTCACCCCCGCGCCGGGAACCTACTCGAACCTGTCGGTGGCGTTCTCGCTGTCGTGCGCGACGCCCGGGGCGACAGTCCGCTACACGCTGAACGGGAGCGAGCCCACGGCGACGTCGCAGGTCTACACCTCTGTCATCACGCTTATGCAGACGGCGACAGTTAAGGCCAGGGCCTCTGCGCAGGGCATGCTGGACAGCGCGGTCGCGTCCGGCGCCTACACGCTCGCGCCGCAGCGCGTGGCCGCGCCGACCTTCGCGCCCCCGGGCGGGACGTACACCGGCTCGGTGAGCGTGGCCATCTCGTGCG
>CAYSXF010000088.1:0-6057 GCA_964434815.1 uncultured Lentisphaeraceae bacterium | reverse complement strand
CCGGCACGGTGAGCGTGGCCATCTCGTGCGCGACGCCGGGCGCGGCGATCATGTATTCCGTCGGTGCAACTTCTTCAACCGCCGCGACGAACTTTCAGACCTACACGGGGCCGGTCACGCTGTCGGCGTCAGGAGTTCTCGTGGCCAAGGCTTCCGCGGCGGGCATGCTGGACAACTCTTCGTATGCCTCGTATACGGTGGTGGTCCCGCGCGCGGCGACGCCGGTCTTCAGCCCCGCGCCGGGGGTCTACTCGAACCTGTCGGTGGCGGTCTCGATCTCCTGCGCGACGCCCGGGGCTACGGTCCGCTACACGCTGAACGGGAGCGAGCCCACGGCGACGTCGCAGGTCTACACCTCGGCCATCACGCTGACCCAGACGGCGACAGTTAGGGCCAGGGCCTCGCTGGCGGGCATGCTGGACAGCGCGGTCGCGTCCGGCGCCTACACGGTGGTGCCGCCGCGGGTGGCCGCTCCGACGTTCGCGCCTCCGGGCGGGACGTACACCGGCTCGGTGAGCGTGGCCATCTCGTGCGCGACGCCGGGCGCGACGATCGTTTACTGCTTGGGCGCCAATACCTCGGGTGGTTTGATGACATACCTGCCTTATACGGGACCGGTTGCGCTGACGACGTCTGCGGTGCTTGTGGCCAAGGCGAGCGTTCCGGGCATGCTGGACACTTCGGCGTACGCCTCGTATACGGTGGTGATCCCGCGCGTTGTGACGCCGGTCCTCAGCCCTGCGCCCGGGGTCTACTCGAACCTGTCGGTGGCGGTCTCGATCTCCTGCGCGACGCCGGGCGCTACGGTCCGCTACACGCTGAACGGGAGCGAGCCGACGGCGACGTCGCAGGTCTACACCACGGCCATCACGCTGACTCAGACGGCGACAGTTAGGGCCAAGGCTTCGGCTGCAGGCATGCTGGACAGCGCCGCTGTTTACGGCGCCTACACGCTTGTGCCGCAGCGCGTGGCTACCCCGATCTTCACACCTCAGGGCGGCGCATTCGCGAGCGCTACGACGGTGACGATCGCATGCGACACGCCAGACGCCGTGATCCGCTACACGCTGGATGGAAGCGAGGCTACTTCCAGTTCGGAAATTTACGACGCGCCAATCACGCTCAGCGCGCCCGCAGCCATCCACGCACGCGCATTCAAAGCCGACATGCTCGACAGCTACAGTGCCGCCACGTCCTACTATTGGTCGGCTCCCGTTGCAACTCGGGCGTCCTTTACAAGCGGCAGCGCGAGCGTTCCGAATAACTAAGTAGCAAGCACGGGCGCTCTGCTACGGACGGTGAGTCGGCTCGATGATGACAGGCGTCATCATGCGGTGGAACTCCGTCAACTCTTTGTGCGTGGCCGCGAGTTGGAAAGCCAGGTCGTTGATGCGCTCGTCAATGGAGGGGTAGGCCGCGATCAAGTCTTGGTTTGCGGGGTCATAGGTGAGGCCGAGAAAAGCGTAGAGCGGGGTGAAATAGCTGTCGATATTGTCGACTTTTGTGGCTATCTGATTGATTGGAGTCAGCAAGTCCTGAGGCGCTGCGCTTTCGGCGACAGTTTTCTCCAGGTGCTCAAACGAGCGGTCCAGATAAGTGGTGAGCGCGGCGAGGTGAGTCGGCACGCCTTCCAGCCTGGCTATCGACGCGCTAAGGCCGCTCACACTCTTGGCCAATGCGCGGATATCAGCTTGCGTAGGGTCTGCGCTTGTTGCCGCATTCGATGTGGCGCGGACAGCGTGGGCGGAACCCTCTTCCAACTGGGAAAGCCGTTTGTTCAGACTGGTGAGTTGGGCATTGATGGCGTCCAGTTTCTGGACGACCGACTCCTCGCGGCCGAACGCAACGAGCGGCTCCGTGAGCGCCTTGGGAATCGAAATGCGCGTCTTTTTCCCCTCTGTGCGCGCTAAATCCGAAAGGGTGAGGACGGATGCGAGCAGCGAGAAACAGACTGCCAACGTGCAAAGGATCAGCTTCATGTTCGACCTCCGTAAGGATAAGTGTTGCTTTTTATTCTAGCGGAACGCATGAGCGTACGGCAATTGAAAACGAGGCTCGCGTCAAGGTGTCCTGAGAAAGCCATTGATATCGCGGGCGCGAAACGGAATAATGAGGGGCTGATAAGCGGTTGGAGATGTCGACGGTTCAACAGGTGTGAGGGGTGTCGTCGGCGGCTTGTCCCCTCAAGTCCATTCAGCCGCTTTTTTAAGAAGCCTCGTAAGGAGTCTGCAAATGAGTCGGAAAAAGAGCGAGCTAAAGGGCGTTACGAAGCTGGGCAGCGCAAGGACCGTTTACACCGACCACTACGATCCGGCGGTGCTGGAGACGTTCGTCAACAAGCATCCTGACCGAGACTATTGGGTGACCTTCACGTGCCCCGAGTTCACCACGCTCTGCCCGATGACAGGGCAGCCCGACTTCGCAACCATCACCATCCAGTATGTGCCGGACGCGAAGATGGTCGAGAGCAAATCGCTGAAGCTGTACCTGTTCAGCTTCAGAAACCACGGCGATTTCCATGAGGACTGCGTCAACGTCATCCTCAAAGACCTCGCGGCGCTGATGAGCCCCAAATACATCGAGGTAAGGGGACTGTTCACGCCGCGCGGCGGCATCTCGATCGACCCTTACGTGAACTACGGCCGGCCCGGCTCGAAGTACGCGGAGCTGGCGGACGAGCGCTTCCGCCTGCATGACGGCGTGAGGAAGTGAAAGTTAGGACATGGGAATGAAGAGCGGACAGGCATTGGTAGTTTTCTCCGGCGGGCAGGACAGCACGACGTGTCTGGCTCAGGCGGTGCGCGAATACGGGCAAGGCAAGGTGGCCTGCATCACGTTTCACTATGGGCAGCGGCACGGGCGCGAGGTCGAGGTGGCCAAGAAGATCGCGGCGGATTTCGGCGTGACCGACCACCGGTTCGTGGCCCTGGACTGGTACAGCCAGATCACGACGAACGCGCTGCTGAATCCGGAAATCGCGATTGCGAAGGATGCGGCGGCGGCGTGTCCCAACACCGTGGTGGACGGCCGCAACATGATGTTCCTGCTGATCGCCGCGATCTATGCCAAGAGCCGCGGAATCCACGACCTGATCACCGGCGTGTGCGAGGCCGATTTCAGCGGCTACCCGGATTGCCGAGACGTGTTCATCAAGTCGTGCAATGCGACGCTGAACCTGGCGATGGCCTATGAGTTTCGCGTGATCACGCCGCTGATGGATCTCACCAAGGAGCGGACCTGGGCGCTGGCTGACCGGCTCGGCGTGCTGGACTACGTGGCGGAGAATACGCTGACCTGCTACAACGGCGTGGTGGGGCGCGGCTGCGGCACCTGCCCGAGCTGTGTGCTGCGGCAGCGGGGCTACGAAGCCTATCTGAGAAACAGGGGGGCCTGATGCTGACCGTTTCTAAAGAGTGCCAGTTCGACGCGGCACACGTGCTGACGAACCATGCCGGGCAGTGCAAGAACCTGCACGGCCACACCTACCGCGTGATCGTCGAAGTCGCGGAAGGCGCGGACGGGCGGGATATGGTGATCGACTTCAAGGACCTCAAGCAGGTGATGCGCGACGTGATTTTGGCGCGCTTCGACCACGCCTTCATTTTCGACGAAGCCAGCGTGAGCGAATGTGAGATCGCGTCGGTCATCGCCAAGCACGGCATGCGGAGCGTGGGGCTGCCGTTCCGCTCCACAGCCGAGAATCTGGCGCGCTACTTTTTTCAAGAGCTGGCGGCGCGCGTCAATGTGGTTTCGGTCAAAGTGTTCGAGACGCCCGAATCGTGCGCGGAATACCGTAAGGACTGATTCGCATGCAAGACGGACAGGCATATCCGGTGGTCGAGATTTTCGAATCGGTGCAGGGTGAGGGTTACAATACCGGCAAAGAGGTTGTCTTCCTGCGGTTCGGCGGCTGCAACTTGGCGTGCCTGTGGTGCGACACCCAGTACCAGGTTTTCGAGACGTTGGATGAAGAGGCGATTGTCGCGCATGTGACGGCCTTTCGTCCAAAGGCGCTCGTCCTCACCGGCGGCGAGCCTCTCATCCAGGAGGGGCTGGAGCCGCTGCTGGTGCGCTTCAAGGATCTCGGGTACTGGATCGGGGCGGAGACGAACGGGCTGCAGGCGCCGCCGCAGGAGTGGCTGCGCCGCCTCGACTATGTGGCCGTGTCCCCCAAGGCGCTCTATGCGGACCTCTACGACGACGAGCGCATGATGCGGCGCGCTGACGAGGTCCGTATCGTCGTGGACGGCGATGTGCGGGCGTTCTGCAGGGACATGCGCGACCGGATCGAGGCCGCACATTATTTCCTGACGCCCTGCGAGCGCGGCGGGGTCTTCAACGTGGAGGAAACGGTGCGCCTGCTAGGCGTTTTGAACAGAGGGCGGCGAGACGGGAAGTGGCTGCTGTCGCTTCAGGCGCACAAGCTGGCCGGACTGCGTTAATCGGATGGGCAGAAAAGGTTACGGAAAATAGATCAAAATACCACTTGCGCGACGGGCTGTTCTTCTGATACTTTAACACACGTTTTCAAGAGCGCCTCTAGCTCAATTGGATAGAGCATCTGACTACGGATCAGAAGGTTGCAGGTTCAACTCCTGCGAGGCGCGCCAGAAAACAGAATCCAGATTGCGGGGTGGAGCAGCCTGGTAGCTCGTCAGGCTCATAACCTGAAGGCCGTAGGTTCAAATCCTACCCCCGCTACCATTTTAGACCTCGGTTTTAACGGCAAAAAGCCAATAAAACCGGGGTTTTTTGTTTATGTTATCTATCGGCCCGTTTTCGTTTAACAGTATGAAACGGGGCGTTTGTGTAGGGTCAAAAACACAAATAACGACACAAACGGGGAAGGGTGCCCGGAATTGAAGAAATCACGCCCGCTTATTTTTTCTGCCTTTTTGGATTATTCTGGCTTGGTCGGCCCCGGCCGTTTGTGTTCGATTTGTGTTTTTCCGGCCCATCCCAACACCCAAAACCGCCATTTTGTGGTCGGCTGCGGGTGAGTGATCCGCAAATGCCGGGTGCCGTGGTGTCGCTGATCAGCACAGATGACACCTTCCGGAAGTTTTACTACAATCCTCATCGCGAACACCTGCGGGCCGTGCTGGGAGAGAAACGGACGGACGTACTGACGGGCGGGAAGCCCGTTGCTCTGCCGGAACACAAAGGCGACCGCGTGAAGGAACTCGCCGCGCAATACCAAGCGCTGAGCGCAGATGAACGCGTGCGACTTTCCAAAATGATCGGGGGTGTGAAATGACTGTAAGAGATATTGTGAGCCAGGTTCAGGCGGATAACCCGAGAATGGATACAGAACGGTTGTTAACGCTCATCCGGAAGGTGGTTCGTGAGCAAGAGAAACTCGGAACTTTGACCCGCGGCAAGGTGACAGACAAAGAGGATGAAGAAGTAAATAGAGAGATTAAAGAGGATCTGCGGAAATACCGTGAATCGAAAATAAAGCGAGAGAAACTGAACCAAAGCCAGCTAGGCGGGGGTTTATTACATGTCGAAACCGAACGTGTAAGCAGTGATATCTTTATCTGGAACAACTACCATGCCCGTGTGATCAAGTGCGATCACCGCAGGCTTCCGACTTTGGGCAGTTCGATGATGGGCCGGAGAGTCAGATTTGCCCGGTATTTCTGTACGCTCGAACTTGAGGCCAAGCCGCCAAGTCAGGTTGGGCGCGTTTTTATCAACTTCACCATGCGGTCCGAGTCATGGGATTCCATACTGGGCGAGCCCGGAGTGCTTCGAGACTGGTGCCCCCCTGTGGAAATGCGGGGTGACGCGGTCGTCGACGCGGAGGGATACCTATGGGATATGGAGGGTGACCCGAAGTTTGATGCAATTCCGGAAAAGGTGCGGACCCCAGCCGGCTCAGACGTGACTTCATCCGAGAAGGGTGTGAACGCTTATCTGCAGCCACCTCCGCCTGCGGCCGAAACCGGGAATCCTGCCGCCATGAAGATCCAGCCGGTGAAGAAAGAGAAACGTATCCACAAGGCATGGACAGATAATGCGCGGAAGAATGTCGCTAAGCTGTGGATCTCGTAC
>CAYSXF010000087.1:0-9907 GCA_964434815.1 uncultured Lentisphaeraceae bacterium | reverse complement strand
TACACCTCTCTATTCGTCGGCAGCGTCAGATGTGTATAAGAGACAGGACCATCATGCTGGCCCGCGGCTGGATTCGTTGGGAAGAAGGGGAGGGCGAAGAAGCGCCGGGCACCCTGTTCGAGTGCCTGGGCTTCGCGCCGATGTACTGCGACGTGCACGGCGAGGACGACGGCTGGGCCGAACTCAAAGCCCTGCTGCGCCTGCTGCCGCAGCAGAGCGTCGGATACGGCATTCAAGCGGGCGGGGCTCTGCGGATTTGCGAGGGCATCGTGGAGAACGTTTGCTGAGCAGGCTCGACGCGACGTCGGCTTGCGCACAGGGCCTGCACAACATGCAGGTTGCGCTGAAAAAGTCGGCGTCTCGTCCATACGAGTCTCCAAGTAGGCTTTATGCGAGACCTCCGAGTCGTTCAAACCTTGCTGCCGCAGCAAGACGACCTCGATATGTTTCACAAAGCCTACTTCGATCGCCCAATCGCAGATTGGGAGCGAAGCGTCAACCCGCCCTACCTGATGTCTGACAACGGCCACACTTTGACTTAATACGCTCTAGTCGCCAGCGGAGCTTATGTTCACGACGCGAAACGGCTTAAAGTCTAACAATTTTGTTTGTGGTATAAGGTTGCTGGTCAATCGCCAAAGCTCGCGGGCAATCGGCCGGAGGTCAGATCCCGGATCAGGTGCTCGGTGTCCTCGCGGCCCTGTTTGCTGCGGAACTGCATGGCGCCTTTGCCCAGGTCGCCTGTGTCCGCAGAGCCTCCGCCCGCCTCAAGCACCGACTTGCGGAACGTCGCTTCGATGACGGCGTGATCCGCGATAAGTTGGTTCAAGCGGTCGCTCAATCCTGCTGGGGGTTTGACGGCCTGTTCGGGAACCTTCGTCAGCGCGGACACCGCCACGTTGTCCCACGCTGTCGCCGGGTCGCTGCTGCCCGCGTCGCCGTGGCAGTCGCTTAAATTGAACATCAGCTCCGGTCCGGCGGCGTCCATGGGAACGATGCCTGAACGGCAGACCGTCTTGCCCGTCTCGCGCTCCGCAGCTTTGAACGAGAGGCTGTCTCTCTTGACGACAGCGGCGCAGTGGTACCATTTCCCGGTTGCGCACGCTGAGCCCAGCGTGCCTTGCTCGCCCCAGTTCTGGCCGAAGCGGGTGTAGAGGTGGAATTTCTTGTCAGGCCCGACAAACACCATGTAGTGATGGGACGCGGGCTTGCTGGACGCGAACTGCTGGAACTGCTGCCCGAACTGCCGCACCTGCATGTCGAATTCGACAAGCGCGCCTGCTTCCGACAGGGGCATAGGGCCGACCGTGAGCCCGTCGCTCCTCCAGTTGTCGCCGGGGCAGGTGATGAGGACGCCCTCTGCGATCTTCGCGGCCGGGCCGGCTTTCGCGAGGGCCGCCGAGAGCTGGGGCGCGGCGAAGTCGAGGCGGATGAGCGCTTTTTCGGGAACGGGTTTGGGGATGGTCAGGCCGGCGGACCAGCGCATCAGTTCGGCTGCCGCCAGCACGCGGTTTGCGGCGAGCCGGTGGATGCGGACGTCGTGCTTGAAGTAGTCGAGCGTGAGCTGATTTCGCGTGGAGAATTTCTTCAGGGAGTCCAGTGCGGTGTCCGCCCGGTCGCAGAAGCCAAGGAGTTCTTTCGCGTCTGTTTCCAAAGCGGGCGAGGCTTTGACGAGAGTCATGATGGCCGCGAGCGATGAGCCGGCGTAAGTCTCCAGGCTTCGGTTGTCCCGCCAGAATTTCTGCGCGCTGGGAGCGCCGTAGGGGGTGTGGACGCCTTCGGCCATCCACGTTGCCGCATTTGCATTTTGACAGCCCAGCCAGTGGGCCGCGAATGTGCGGGCAAAGGCCTCTGACTCGACCTCGGCGGAGGGGTTCCACCCGCATTCGCCGCTGTAGGCCAGCCCGTACAGATTAAGCTCGAACATGTTGCGGCCGCCCCACATGCCGTGGACCCACGTGCAGGTGCAGAGGCCGGGGACGCTGCGCTTGGCTCCGGCGGCCGCGAAGTTGTGGATGTTGGCAAAGGTCGGCCCCCAGTCGTTGCTCCCGTCGTAGTAGCGGGTCACGGCGGGCGTGGCCCAGGGCGCGGTGAACCCGGCCTTCACGAGATTGTCCAAGGACGGATAGTCTTTCTGCGCATTGTAATGCCAGTCGAAAACGGCGATGTCTTTGGGCATCAGCGGGCCGGCCTCGATGGTGAAGCCCTGCTCGTTCCACCAGATCATCATGGAGCGGTTGCGCTGCCTGAGCATGTCATGGAGCTTCGTCATGAATTCGCCGTAGACCGCGGCCTTGCCGACCTGGGCGACCCGGGCGGCGACGAGCGGGCTCTTGCCGAAATCCTGGCCGAACTCATCACCTCCGACGTGGATGGCGGAGGCGTTCGGGAAAGCCTCTGTCAGCTCATCGTAGAGGTCGCCGAGGAAGGCAAAGGTCTCCGGCATCACGGTGTTGATGGTTCCGCCGCCGTCGCGCAGGTGCTGCAGCTCCTTGTGCCCGAGCACGCCGCCGAGGTGGCCGATGGAGTTCTGCTGGGGGATCAGTTGCACGAAATGCATGGACGCGTAGTCGCTCAGCAGTTTCGCCTTTTCCAAGGTGAACCCGTCTTCGCCTTTGGTGCCGAGGAACGGATACTTACGGTACTTGTAGGTGCCGCCGTCGAAATAGGGCATGACCGCGTTGAGCTTGAGAGCGGCCAGTTCGCGGATGATGCGCTTCCAGTAGTCGACATCGATGACTTGGAAGCCGCCCTGGTCGGTTGCGATCATGGCCAGCCGGGTCTTGATGGCGGGCCAGTCCCGGATCACGAGCGCAGGGACTGCCGGATCGATTAGGATGAGCTGGGCGAGGGTCTGTGCGGCGTAGAAGGTACCGGTGCTGTCCGCGGCCTCGATCGAAATCCCGGAAGGTTGCACGGTCAGGAGATAGGCCTGGCTGTGTTTCCAGAGCCCGTCGGCCGGATCGCGCGGCTTGACGACCGTGATGCCGCCGGTCCCCTTCTTAAGATCGGTCAGATTCACGCGCTCAGCCAGGACATCCTTGGTGACGGCGGCGAGTTCCTCCGGCCCGGCGATGGGGGTCTTGGCGCTGACGGTGAAGGTCCCGCTCCCCCCGAGCCGGATTTCCTGCGGGGGTGGAATCAGGGGCAGCGGTCGGGCAGGCTGCAGCTCGGCGGACGCCGGGAGCGCTGTGACCGCATTCACTAAGAAGATCAGGGGCGAGAGGCACAGATACGCGCGGCGAAACCGGACGATACCATTCTTATACATGGAGGCTCCTTTTCAAGGATACACAGCGAAATCCGTGTCCGAACGTCTGGGAGCGGCGCGGCTTCCCGCGCCGGCCGGAGCTCCGGGAAGGGGCTCGCATAGGTCTCCCTGTGTAGGCACTTTTTGACAATCTGATTCTACACTTCGTGTGCCGTTGGCTCAATCGGCAAGTTCACCGCAACGGCGTGATGGGGCGCAAGGCCGATTGTTTGGTGAAGTGCGAGTTGGGGCCGACATTCTTAAACGGTTACGCTTAGACGGTTTTCTTAAACGGTAACCGCCTGTTAGAAAAGACGATGCGGTTGGACTAAGGGTGTCTGGCGAAGTGTTTACGGCGTGTACTCCCTGGACAGGTCGTCGACCAGTTCGAGCATCAGGTCGCGTCGGAAGAACCCTTTGCGCCAGAACAGGCCGATGGTGCGCTGCGCGCCGCCGCCTTTCAGCTTGAGGTAGTGAAGGGACGGATTGCGCCGCGCCACGCAGTTCGGCACAAACGAAACCGCCCGGCCCATGGCGATCATCTGCAGCAGCGTTTCCATCGATGAGGCGCGGAAGTTCAGCACCTCGTTGAGACCGCTGTTCGAACAGTAATCGAGCGCCTGGCCGCGCAGACAGTGCCCCTCCTCGAGGAGCAGCAACGGCTGGCCAGCCAGTTCGGACGGCGCGACGGCGCGGCGTTGGCTCCACGCATGCTTCGGGGATACGCCGAGAAAAAATTCCTCGGAGAAAAGCCTGCCGTGTTCCAGGCTGCTGTCCGTCACCGGTACCGCCAGGAGCGCCGCGTCAAGCGTGCCGGCATGCAGCCGGTCAATCAGCACGTGCGTCTTCTCTTCCGCCAAGTTGAACCGCAGGTTCGGATAGGTGTCGACCAGATGATCGATGATCTGCGGGAAATAGTAGGGGGCCAGCGTCGGGAACGCGCCGAGCGCGAGCTGCCCCGAATACGGATCGTGCCACACCTCCGCCAGCCGGCGGATCTCATCCGCGGTCTGAAGAATCAAGCGGGCTCGCTTCAGCACCTCTTCGCCGGCCGGCGTGAACAGGAAGCCCTTCGGGTGGCGCTCAAGCAGCGCCGCGCCCAGCTCCTCTTCAAGCTTCTTGATCTGGATGCTCAGCGCGGGCTGGCTGACATGACATGCTTCCGAAGCGCGGATAAAACTGCCGTGCTCCTTCAGCGCCCGCAGATATTCAAGGTCTCTCAGGTTCATGTCATCATATAACTATAACTTATTGATTCAGTCAATTATATAAATTTCACAAAATCCATAAAATGAGGCAAACTCTCCCCCGTCAACAGGCAACTAGGAACAACGCAAAGGAGCAAATCATGCAGACGATCATTGGACAGACGATTCCGGAATTCAAACTTCAGGCGTATCACAGCAACGGCTTCAAGGAAGTCACCGAACACAGCCTCAAAGGCAAATGGACGGTGCTCTTCTTCTATCCCGCCGACTTCACCTTTGTCTGCCCCACCGAACTGGGCGACATCGCGGATAAGTACGACCAGCTCAAGGCAAGCAACACCGAAGTGTACTCGGTCAGCACGGATACCCACTTCGTGCACAAAGCTTGGTGGGACGCGTCGGAGACGATCAAGAAGATCCGCTTCCCGATGCTCGCCGACCCTGCAGGCAAGCTCTCCCGCGCCTTGGGCACCTACCTCGAAGACGCCGGCATGGCCACCCGCGCCACCTTCATCATCGACCCTGAAGGCGTGATTCAGGTCGCGGAATACAGCAGCAACTCGATCGGACGCGACGCCGACGAAATTCTCCGCAAGGTGCAGGCGTCGCAGTTTGTTGCGGCGAACGACGGGCTGGTCTGCCCGGCCAAGTGGAAGCCCGGCAGCGCGACGCTCAAGCCCAGCCTTGATCTGATCGGGAAGCTCTAGTACACAGTAACGCGAATAAATTCGGACAGGATTTACAGGATGAACAGGATGGATTTACAGCAATAGATCCTGTAAATCCTGTTCATCCTGTGAAGAATAACGGAATTCGTGACAGTGCAGACTACGAGAGCGGTTTTGTTAATAGTGTAGCCGTCATTGGACGACTCCTCGCTGCGTCCGCGGCGGCTTTTCTTCACTCCCAACCCGTCAGGAAGCTCCCATGCTGGACCCCGCCGTGCTCGAACAGTTGAAAGCCGCCTTCGCCGGGCTCGAAGCAGATTACCGCTTCATTGTCGAAGCGGAGGCGCACGCCGCGCAAGCGGAACTTCTCGGCATGCTTCGCGATGTCGCCTCGGCTTCCGGGCGGCTTTCGGTCATCGAGCGTCCGTCGCGCGGGCTGAGTTTCACGATCGAAAAGAACGGCCAGGCGCTCCCCATTCTGTTCAAAGGCGTCCCCGGCGGGCACGAATTCACCACGCCGATTCTCGCCGTGCTCCACGCCGACGGCAAAGGCAAGCGGCCGGACCAGGCCGTTCAGAACCGCATCCGGGCGCTCATCGGCCCGATCCGGCTAACCAGCTACGTCTCGCAGAGCTGCGTCAACTGCCCCGAGGTTGTTCAGGCGCTCAACCAGATGGCGCTGATCCATCCGGACTTCGTGCACACGCTGGTGGAGGGCACGCACTTCCAGGACGAGATCGCCCTGCGCAACATTCAGGGCGTACCGGCGGTCTTCGCCGGCGATGCGCTGCTTCATGTCGGCAAGGCCGACCTCGCCCAGTTGCTCGACAAGCTCGAAGCGCACTACGGCTTCCAGGCCTTGGAAGCTGCTGAGGTCCGGCAGTACGACGTCACCATCGTCGGCGGCGGCCCCGCCGGTGTCGCAGCGGCCATTTACACCGCCCGCAAGGGGCAGGGGCTCAAGACCGCCATCGTCGCCGAGCGGATCGGCGGGCAGGTCAATGAGACCAAAGGGATCGAGAACCTGATCTCGGTCCCCTACACCGAAGGCCCGCAGCTCGCCGCGGACCTCTTCAAGCACCTCGGCTCCTACACGGTCGACGTGCTCGAACACCGCCGTGTCGAGACCATCGCGCGGAACGGGCGGATTCACCTGGCGCTGAAAGGCGGCGAGCAGATCAGCACCGGCGCGCTCGTCGCCGCCACCGGCGCCAAATGGCGGCAGCTCGGCATCCCCGGCGAGAGAGAGAACATCGGGCGCGGCGTGGCCTTCTGCCCGCACTGCGACGGCCCGTTCTATCAGAAAAAGCCGGTCATCGTGGTCGGCGGCGGCAACTCCGGCGTCGAGGCGGCCATCGACCTGGCGGGGATCTGCTCGTCCGTCGTGCTCGTCCACTACCGGGACCGGCTCAAAGCCGACGCCGCGCTGGTCAAGCGGCTGAACGCGCTGAGCAACGCCAAGATCCTGCTCAACACGCAGGCGTCCGCCGTGCTCGACGACGGCGCGCGAGTGGTCGGCCTGCGCGTCAACGGCCTCCCCAGCGGAAGCGCGGAGACGCTCACTGCAGACGGCATTTTCGTGCAGATCGGGCTCGTCCCCAACAGCGCGCCGTTCGCCGGGCTGGTGGAGCTGAACGGGCGCGGCGAAATCGTCACCGACCGCCACGGCCGGACCGGCGTGCCCGGTATCTATGCCGCAGGCGATGTCACCGACGTGCCCTATAAGCAGATCATCATCTCGATGGGCGCTGGCGCCACCGCCGCGCTCAGCGTCTCCGAAGACTTCGCCCGAGGCACTCTCGAACAGCTTCCGAAATAACTGGAAGAAACGCAACTCGACCGGGTTCAGCGTGAAGGAGCGGCGGGCGAGATGTTCGGCGCGAAAATCCGAATCGTGATCTTGCTCATGACCTTAATCTTTCTCCTCTTTTTTTTCCCAGTTCGGAGTCTGATTAAACGTAGGATGACGATTATGATTATGATCGTGACAGCGATCACTATCTGGAGGGCGAGCGTCCTTGCGCGCCGCCCGTTTGGCCAGCCGCAGCGGTCGAGCTCTGAAGATGTCCGGGGCGTGCGTCAAGAAAGTGACTGGCAGGCGACACTGCACGAGAGGCCGTCATGCAGGATCAGGGATTCCGGACAACCGTTATCGGACCGCATTAGCTTTTCATTTTCACGGTGTTGAAACTCCTAACTCTTAACTCGGGTGCGAATTCAACCAAGGTGGATCGCACCCATCACACACCATCACGCACTTGGTAACTTGACTCTTATCACCCGAGTCTTTAACCTTTGATGAAGTTGAGCTGGGGTGTGCTCGCACCTCGAAGTAGGCTCAATAACACTGTTCTGTAAAAGAAAATGATGACACTTGGCATTGGTATGATCGTTGCGGCCGCGATTATTCTATTTCGTTTCCCCGCAAATATATGGCCGCGAATGGTTCGTGTCGTTTCAGCTACAATGATCCTCTGGGTATTTCTTATGTCGTGGGAATCATCCGCGAGAGCGTTGCAAATCCAAGCTACGCAATCGAGAACAGGCGAGATTGTCTTGGGCGATACCGGTGGTGGTGCTGCGATGCTGATGATTGGCTGGGTTCCGGCATTATTATTCTCGTTAGCTGTTTTCGGAGTGGCCATCTGTCTAAGTAAGATGCGAACAAGAAAACAGCCGAACTAGGTGCTACTGCCAACGCCTATGTCCGGCGCGGCAGATCTATAACGTTCTGCGAGGAGAGTAAAATGGGAACATGGGGAATGAAGACGTTCGAGAGCGACGACGCACTCGACTGGGCTGGCGACCTTGAAGACACGAAGGATGCCACGCTGCTGGAATCCTCGCTCCACCCAACCGAAGTCAAAGAATACTATCTGGAGGCTCCGGATTGCGTCCGCATTTTGTGTGCAGCAGAAGTCATCGCCGGTGTTGTCGGGCAACCGCGACCATCCCTCCCAGAGAACGTCTCAACATGGATTGCAAAGAATAAGCCCGTCAAGGCAGGGCACCTCGTGTCGTTAGCCATCGGCAAAGTGCAACGCGTGCTCGCCAAACACAGTGAACTTGATGAGCTGTGGGCCGAGAGTCAGCAAGACTATCTGACATGGAAGAAAGACGTATCGGAGTTGCTGGACCTTCTCAAGGGGCTTCCACAACAACCACAGGAACCGCAGAAACCTTGGTGGCGATTCTGGTAATATGATAACGGCCAACCAGCAAATGCTGGGTGCGGCTCCGCTGCCCCAGATTTGCGCCGTTGGGAACGAACAAAAGAAGGATCACGGAAGGTTCAGGGTTTCTAGATCGAGAATGTCTTTCGATTATTGCGATTCCACACTTCATGAGGTGTGGAAACGTAGAAAAGAAGGAGCGACAAGACAGATCGTCATTGTGCCTATCCGGCAGCAGAAATACAGACTTGCCGACCTTCTGAAAGGCGTTGCGCCGCAGAATCGGCATGGTGAAGCCGCCACAGGCGATGCGGTCGGGTTGGAGGTGTGGCGAACATTCGACATCCCGTAGGCGTTCGGGTAACATACTGGCCTTGTGTCTTCCTTGTCACAGCTCTTTGCCGATCTGCTGACGCAGGCCTTGCCGGGCAAGGCCACGCGTTTGGCCTCGCCTGCCTTGCCCGGTGCGGCTGCGGCTCTGACAGCGGCCGCGCTTGCGCGCCACGCGCCGGCCCGGTTTGCGCTCGCCGTCACGCCTGGCCCCGCCGACCATGAGCGCGTCTACGGCGATCTCTGCGCACTCGGCCGCGACAGCGGCGTGACGCCCATGCTCTTTCCGCAGCAGATGGAGGAAGACACCGAGACCGCCGGTGTGCGCCTGAGGGTGATACGAACGCTCAACGCCCAACGTGCGGAACCCATCGTTGTTGTCACCTCGCTTCAGGCCCTGCTCCAGCCCGCGCCCGATCCTGACGCGGTCGACAAGGCATCGGTGACGCTGAAGGTCGGCGCGCACTACACGTTCGACGCGCTGGTCGCCCAGCTCGTCGCCGCCGGCTACGAGCGCGTCGCGGACGTGGACGCGCCCGGACGCCTGGCGGTTCGCGGCGGCCTGCTGGACGCGTGGCCGCCCGCCGCGCCCGTGCCTTGGCGCGCGGAGTTCTTCGACACTGAGTTGGAGTCGCTCCGCACCTTCGATCCCGCGACGCAGTGCTCCGTTGAGAAAGGCGAGTCGGTCTGGCTGCCGCCATGCTCCGAAAACGCGCTCGCGACCGTGCATCTTTCCGATCTGCTGCCGCCTCATGCGGTCGTGCTGTGGCTCGAGCACGACCGCATTCAGGCGGGCACGCTCTTTGCAGAGGGAGGGACGGTCGCCCCTGACCGTCCGCGGACATCTCGGGGAGATGTCCCTACCCTGTCTTCGTGGGAGCAGCTCGCTGCCCGCATCGACGCGCGCGAACCGTGGCTTCAGCTATTTTCTGGCGATCCGCCGCCCGCGCACACGCCCGCGTTGGAACTGGAGATCGCCGCGCTGCCCGGCCTGGCCGATCTGGGCGCGGGCGAGGCGCACCATCCCGAACTGCTGGCCAGCGCGCGCAAGCGGCTGCTCGACGATTTCGAACGGCGGGCAGAAGTAGGGGAGACGGTCATCGTCTGCGCCGACACCGCCGGCACGTGCGAGCTGCTGGCGCGCGAACTCGGCACGGACACGCGCGTGCAGATCCGCCGCTATTCGCTTTCCGGCGGGTTCACTCTGCCCGGGCTCACCGTGGCGGCCCAGCCCTGTCTCTTATACACATCTCCGAGCCCACGAGACAGGCAGAAATC
>CAYSXF010000086.1:0-9926 GCA_964434815.1 uncultured Lentisphaeraceae bacterium | reverse complement strand
GTGATCGCCGGTCCGGGCGCCCTGAACGTCACCGGCAGCGGCGTCCTCACCCTCTCCGGCAACAACGCCTACAGCGGGCAGACCACACTCTCCGGCTCCGGCACGCTGATCCTCTCCGGCACCAACACCTGCTCGGGCGCGATCACGGTCTTCTCGGGCACACTGAAGGCCCTGAGCCCCAACGCACTCGGCGCGACGGGAGCGGGCACGTTCGTCACCAACGCCGGCACGCTGGAACTCGCGGGTGGAGTCACCCTCGCCGCCGAGCCGCTGACCCTCGCCGGCACGCTCTCCAGCCAAATCGGAACCAACACCTACGCGGGGGCCATCACGTTCCAGCCAGGTGCGTCTATTAATGTTGGCGCAGCATCACCCCTCATTCTTTCTGCTGCAACGGTTGCGAACACGTATGGATTCACAAAGGTGGGCGTGGGACTTCTGAGGCTAACGGCGGATCCGGCTCAAACGGGCCCGTTTATCGTCAACGAGGGCACCGTCGAACTGCAGCACAGCGGCAGCACAGACGCCAGCTTCATCATCGCACCCGGTGCCACCGTGCGTGAAATCACCGCTGGCGACATGGGCGACTACAGCGTCACGAACAACGGCACACTAGACATGCGGGCCACCGACACCATCGGCACACTAGTCGGCAACGGCCTCGTGACAATCGGCATCGCCGCAGCCAACACATTCGGCATCGGTAATGACAACAAATCCGGCACCTTCTCCGGCGTGATCGAGAACGGCTTAGGGACGCTGAGTCTCACCAAGTACGGCTCCGGCATCCAAATTCTCACCGGCGTCAACACGTACACCGGGTCCACCGTCCTCGCCGTGAACGGCGGCACCTTGCTCATCAACAGCCCTGGCTCGCTGGCAGCGGCAAGCGCGGTCACGGTCAACAGCGGCGCAACATTCGGCGGTGACGGCACAATCAACGGCCCCGTAACCGTCTTGCAGGGCGGCGCCTTGGCGGCAGGCGGCATCGGCGTAATCGACACGCTCCCGCTGGCCAGCACGCTCTCGCTGACGGGCGGCACGCTGTTCGCCGACATTTCCAACGTGGCGAACGCCGCCGACCTGATCGCGGTCTCGGGCGCTCTGACACTCAGCGGCGTGAACACCGTTGCGCTGGCCTTCCCGAACGGCACGGCGCCCGTTGGCGACTATACGCTGATGACCTTCCCCTCCAAAACCGGCACGGGGTCCTTTGTGCTCCTCACCAGTTATCCGAATGCCTCGCTCGAACTCGGTGCCACCAGCCTCGTGCTGCACATCACCGGCAGCAATTCGGCCCTGACCTGGAACGGCAACCTGTCGGCCGTCTGGGACGGAGGCATCCAAAACTGGAAGCTCGGCAGCTCCTCCGCAAGCTTCGCCACCGGCAGCTCCGTCACGTTCGATGACTCGGCCCTCGGCCCCTACGTCAGCACCATTAGCAGCGGCTCGGCGGTAACCCCCGGCACCCTGCTCTTCAACACCTATGCCAACGCCTACACCCTCTCCGCCAACATCGCCGGCACGGGGGCTCTCGTCAAGATGGGCAACACCGCAGCCGCGCTCTCCGGTCTAGCCACCTACAATCCGACCTCGATCACCGTATATGCGGGAACGCTGTCCCTCAGCAGCGCCTCGGTGCTGAACAGCGGCAATTACGCCAACAGCATCGTCCTGAACGGCGGCACGTTCAACCCCGGCAGCAGCGCGGCCCAAACCTTGGGAGGCGTGATTTCGGGCGTGGGCGCCCTGAACAAGAACGGCACCGGCACAACCTACCTCACCGGCACCAATACGTTCACAGGCGGCTCGACCGTGAGCGCAGGCGTCCTGTGCGCCAAGGGCAACCCGCTCGCGTTCGGCACGGGCGCCCTGACGCTCGGCGGCGGCACGCTGGAACTGGACAATGACTCGGCTCTGACCGTCAACAACATCCCCACGGTGACAGCCAGCACAATCGTCAAGGCTGGCCGCCTCACAGCCGGTCCCGGCGTGACCCACACCTTGGGCACGCTGAGCATCGGCAACTACACTCTGTCCGTATCGACCGGAATGGCCGTGACGGCCAACTCGCCCTACGGTGTCACGTTCGGCGCGACGACCATGAGCGCCGCCACCCCCGTGTTCGACGTCGCCAACAATGGCACCGCTGTCGGCACGCTCACCCTCGGCGCCCTCAGCGGCAACTACAACTTCACCAAGCAAAACAGCGGCATGCTCTACCTGGGCACCGCCAGCGGCCGCTCGGGCGGTACAGCCACGATGACAGCGGGCACGCTGAAGCTCGGAAATGCGTCCGCGCTGGGCACCACCGCCACGGCCCTGCAATTGAACGGCGGCACCCTCGACGCGGCCACCGACACCACGGTCAACGCCTACAACACCATCGTCGGCGGCAACGCGACAATTCAGTCCGACAAGGCGACCGCCAACAGCGAAGGCATCACGCACACCTTCGGCACGCTCAACATCGGCTCCTTCATCCTCACCGTCACAAACGGCCCCAACGTGAGGCTCCACTCGCCCTTCGGCCTCACCTTCACCACAACCTCCGTGAGCAACTCGGTCTTCGACGTGGGCAAGAACGGCAATGGGCAGGCCACGCTTACGCTGGGCGCAGTGAGTGGCAGCTTCGCAATGACCAAACGCGGCACCGGCGCGCTACGCCTCGCCAGCGTGAACCTGCACAGCGGCGCGACCACCAACAGCAACGGCAAGCTCCTGGTTGTCACCGGCGGCTCCAGCAGCAACAGCACAGCGGTCATCCAGGCCAGCGGCGTCGCCGACGCCGCGCCGGCATTGAGCGTCCTCTATGCCACGGCCAACACCCAGTGGACGTACACCAACCTGATCACCGCCGCCGCCGCCGCGCCAGCGACCGCACTGCCTTCTCTGGAATTCGCCTACGCGGTCGCGCCCAGCACCAATGTGGCACCTCTCCGCGTTCTCAACGCGCTGACCTTCGGCACGAATCCGGTCGTCAACGTCTACATGGGCAACCTCACGGTTCCGACGAACAGCTATCCCCTGATCGTCGTGGGCGTTTCAGCCCCCACGAACGTGCCTCCGCTGAACATGATCGGCGGCTACACCAACAGCTCCCTGTCTTGGAGCGGCAACACCCTGATGCTGAATCTGTCCGGCAGCCCCACGCCGATCAAGTGGATACCCGGAGCCTCGAACAGCGGCACGTGGGACGTGAACAACAGCGCCAACCTGGTGTGGACCAACACCGTCGCCGCCGCCTACGCCTACTACCAGGAGCTGGTCGGCGCGGGCACGACGGGTGACTCGGTCCTGTTCGATGACACGACGCTCACCGCCGACTCCACCGCCACGCTGAACACCTTCGTGAGCCCGACGAGCATGACGGTCAGCAACACGCTCTACGGCTATACATTCACGGGCGCGGGCGCCATCGCCGGACCCACCGCCCTCACCAAGTACAACACCAACCTTCTGACCCTCGCGACCGCCAACACGTACACCGGCGCGACGACCATCGTCTCCGGCGCGCTGACGATTCCCGCGGGCGGCGGAATCAATGTCGGCAACATCGCCAACAGCGGACAGCTCAATCTCGGCACCGTTGCCGGCAACACCGTGATGAACATTTCCGGCGGCACGGTAAACGTCACCAAGACTGCGGCTCCCAGCATCCAGGTCGGCACCGCAAACAGCTCCGTCGGCGTGATTAACCTGAGCGCAGGCACGCTGACAACAGCCGTGGAAATATGGATGGGGTCAGGCGTCGCAAGCACAACCGGTTTCGGCGCTCTGAACGTCAGCGGCGGCAACGCGATATTCGGCAGCTACATCGCTCTCGGCCGCAACTCCGTAGCGGGCGGACTGAGCCGCGGCGAACTCCTCGTCAGCGGCGGCACGGTCACCGTGAACTCACAATATATTGAGATCGGTTCCTACTACAACGCCGTTGGCAGCACGTGCGTGGCAACCCTCTCGGGCGGAACCACCACACTTGGCGCAGCGGCCTTAAACATCTCGGTAGGCGCCAGCGCGAACGGCATCCTCAACGTGCTCGGCACGGCCGCTGTGAACATCTTGAACCCGGCATCGGCCTTGGCGATAGGCGGCAAGGCAGCCGGCGGCGTGATCGGCATCATGAACCTCAACGGCGGCACCGTCACGGTTCCCGCCGTCACCCAGTTCTCGGGCAACACCAGCTATTTCAACTTCAATGGCGGCACGCTGAAGTCCAACCGCGCCAACCCATCGTTCATGGCCGGGTTGACCGCAGCCCGCATCTTCGGCGGCGGCGCTGTCATCGACGACGGCGGCTACGCCATCACTATCGGCCAGCCGCTGCTTAGCCCGGCCACGGGGAGCGGCGTCAGCCTCGCGGGCATGACCTTCAGCGGGTCGGGCTTCATCGCGCCCCCCATTGTGGACGTCATCGGCTACGGCAACGGCGCCAGCGCCATCGCCACCATCGACGCCAGCGGCAACCTGACAGGCGTCACCCTCACCTGCCCCGGCGTGGGCTACGTGGGCACGCCCACGCTCACCTTCACCGGAGGCGGTAGCACGGTGACCCAGACCGGCAGCGCCAGCACGGCACCCAACACCAGCGGCGGCCTGACGAAGCTTGGCACCGGCGCCCTCACGCTCACTGCGGCGAACACCTACAGCGGCCCCACGGTGGTCAGCGACGGCCGGCTCGTCGTCGTCTCCGGAGCCTCCTGCAGCAACAGCGCCCTTACCGTGCAGTCCAGCGGCAGCGCAGCCAATGCGACGCTAGGCGTGCGCTATACCGGCGCCAATGCGCAGAGCACATTCGCCAGCCTGACGACCGGTGCCGGCATCGGCGGCGGCGGCACGCCCGATTTGGAGTTCGCCTTCACCGCAGTGCCCAGCGCCTCCGTGGCTCCTTTGGCCGTAATCGGCGACGCGACCTTCAGCGCCGTTCCCGATGTCAGGGTCAACCTAAGCAACCTCACCGTCCCGAACGGCGTCTATCCGCTGCTGACCGTCGGCGGCGTTGCCCCCGTTTCCGTACCCTCCCTGACCATGGTCGATGGCTATGCGGGCAGCACCCTGTCGTGGAGCGGCAAAACCCTCATGCTGAACCTCGCCGGAAGTTCATCGCCAATCACATGGAACAGCGGCGCGGCTGGCATCGGCACCTGGAACGCGAACATCAGCACCAACCTGACCTGGATGGACGCCGCAGCGGTCGCGGCCTACTACCAGGAGCCGGCGGGCCTATTCGGCGACCAAGTCTTGTTCGCTGATACCTATATTACCACCAATACAACAGTGACCCTCGGCGCGACCTTAGCGCCCGTCAGCGTGACCGCCAACAACTCGGCCTACGCCTACACCCTCTCCGGAAGCGGTTCCATAACAGGCACGGCCAGCCTAGTCAAAACCGGTGCGGGAACCTTCAAACTGAGCAACGCCAACCTCTACAGCGGCGGCACCGCCATCGCGGCGGGCGGCGTGCTCGAAGTGGCCAATGCGGGCGGCGTCGGCACGGGCGCCGTTGCCAACAACGGCACGCTCAACCTCACGGCCGGCGCGGGCGGCGCCACCGACATCAACTACACGGGCCTGAACAACAGCCTGGGCGGCGCCGGAACCAACAACGTCTGGCTTGGTACGGCATTTCAGCGCATGCAGTTGCTCGGCAACTACTCCGGCTTCGTCGGCGTGTGGAATATCGGTATCGGCGCACTTGCGGGCGCATCCAGAGGCGAAATGACGGGCCTCGACAACGCTGCAGCCACTGTCAACGTTCTTTCTAACGCGACGTTGTGGGTCAGCGCGGCCGGCACGCATTACGCGACCGCCAACCTCTATGGCGGCGACACGGGCGAATCCTTCGGCCAACTCCGCATCGACACCGGTCTGTGGGCCGGCCCCGTCGTTCTCGCGGGCCCCATCACGGGCTCGGGCGATGCCTTCTTCGGTTCGCAGACCGCCAACGGCGAGATAGCCGGCACGATCAGCGAGGTCAACGGGCCTTATATTGTCAGCAAGGTTGGCGCATTCACGACGACCTTCTCGGGCGCTAACACATACCTCGGGCCAACAGCAGTCATGGCAGGCAGCCTCCGCGTACCGGCCCTCGGCAGCGTCGGCAGCGGCCCCAGCCCGCTCGGTGCGCCGACGACAGCCGCGCAAGGAACCATCAAACTTGGCGCGGGCACAACCAACGCTACGCTGATGTATGCGGGCATGGGCGAAACCTCGGACCGCATCATCGACATGGCCGGAACCACAGCGAGCGGCACCCTTGACATGTCTGGCACGAACAACCTCGTGCTGCTGGGCGACATCACCTCCTCGCTTGCGGGCAGCAAGCAACTCAGGCTGCAGGGCAGCACCATCGGCACCGGCGTGGTCGCGGGCGTCATCTACGACAACGGCACCAGCAGCAGCAACACGCTCTTCAAGACCGGCACCGGCATCTGGAAGCTGACCGCCAACAACCAGTTCAAGGGCAACATCACAGTGGACAACGGTGGCCTGGTCATCACGAAGAACGAAGGCCTCGGCAACTGGCCCAAGTCTATCACGATCGCTAACAATGCGGGCGGCGCGGACCCTCACTTCCACTTGAATGGCACGGATGGCAACATCGTTGTTCCGGCCACCGTCACGTTCCGCACGAGCAGCATCCGCGCCGGAGCGGTGCATAACGATGGCGGCACCAACACCATTCAGGGACCATTCGTTCTCACAGGCGGCGATGGAGCGACACATCTCTATTCAAACGCAGGAAAGCTGATCATCAATGGCAACATGACGACCGACATCTATAGCCGCGAGTTGCACCTGCGCGGCAACGGCGATGGCGAGATCGCCGGCAACCTCTCCGACGGCATTACCACCAACATGCCGATCTACAAGGAGGCTGGCTCCGGAACATGGACGCTGTCTGGATACAACACCTACAGCGGCACAACCTATGTGACCAGCGGCACACTCGTTTTGAGCGGCGCAAACGGTTCAATCGCGGGCAGCCCCGGCGTGACGATTAGCCAGGGCGCAACCTTCCTCGTGAACAACAGCGCGCTGGCGAACAATCCGAACCGCCTGAACGATAACGGCACCAACACGCTGAGCGGCGGTGCCTTCGCCTTCGTCCATACCGGCGGTGCCGCAGATTACAGCGAGCGCACTGGCCCGCTGCTCGTGACCTTGGGCACGAACACCATTCTGACGTCGCAAGCCGATGTCGGACAGACCTCGGTCGTGACTTTCGCCTCGCTGTCCCGCAGCAACGGCGCTACGGTCAACTTCATGGGCAATGGCCTCGGCGAAAGCGACCAGAACCGCATCTTCATCACGGCTCAGGCTGACGGTCTGCTCGGCACCTGGGCCACCGTCAACGGCACGAACCTCGCCGCCTACAGCGCCGCCCTCGGCGTCCATGCGGCAGGCTTGGCCGACGCCAATTACGCCGAACTCGCCGCCCGTGGGCCTAATTCGGTGATCACCAACAGCGCCACCGCACTCGCGAGAATCACAGCGCCTGGCGTTAACGGCTCCATCACGCTGCAGGGCGATTGGACCAACAGCACACTCACGGTGCAGCAGAGCCAATCGGTTCCTGCGATCATCGCAACTATCAACGGCACGACCAACAAGACCCTGCTGACCTCCGGCCTGCTCATCGCCGCCGGACAGGGCTCCATGACCCTCGGCGAAACTGCGGGCAACGGCTATCTGGCGCCGCTGACATCGGGTGGCAGCATCCTGCTCGACAACGACAACACCAACGCGCTGCTCACAGTGAACGCCGTCGTCGCCAACAACACGACCGCCTCCTCGCTCGATAAATACGGTTCCGGCAAGGTCGTCCTCGCTGGCTCAAACACCTTCTCCGGCACCGCGACGGTCAACGAGGGCACGCTCGAGTTCGGCGGCCCGTTCGGGCAGCGCCTGAACAACGTGATTGCGGGCAATGGCGCGCTCGGCAAGAGCGGCACCAACGTGCTCCAGATCCTGAGCGCCAACACCTACAACGGTGCGACCTACATCACCGCAGGCATGGTCCGCGCCGACAAGGACAACACCTTCGGCACGACGAACGGCACCGTGTATATTGCGGACGGCGCTACGCTGAACGTGGGCTGTACGCCCGACGTCGTTGGCACGCGCACCAAGGACGGAATCAACTTCAGCACTAAGCAGTTCGTCGTGAGCGGCGCGGGCTATGACGGCGCGGGCGTGATCAACAACGTCTCGACCGCTTCGCAGTACAACGCGTTCAGCCGCATCGCGCTTGCGGGCAATGCGACCTTCGGCGCTTACCAGCGGTGGGATATGCGCTCCTCCGCCTCATCAGCCCTCGACCTAAACGATTACACGCTCACGAAGACGGGTGCCCTCGATCTCGCCATCCACGATGTGGTCATCAACCCGGGTGCAGGAAACGTGGTGGTCAATCAGGGCATCCTGCGCTTCGAGGCCACCACCAAGGTCAACGGCACCTCCGCCAACACAGCAACCGTCAACAATGGCGCCACGCTTGAACTTTACAACCTGACAACCTCCGTTCCGTCATGGTCGCTCGTGCTGAACGAGGGCTCGTACTTCCGCGGTGCGGGCACGGCCAACATCACCAACCAGAACGTCTGGACTGGGCCGGTCACGCTGAACGGCAAAGCCTACTTTAACGCGGGCTCGGCCAGCATTCACTGGACCGTCGCCGGCGACATCTCAGGAACGGGCACGCTGGTCAAGGCTGGCCTGACGCCGTCAACTCTGTGGCTCCTGAGCTCCAACAACACGTACAGCGGCCAGACGATGATCAGCAACGGCACGCTCTTCGCCCGCAGCCCGGGATCCCTGCCCGGATACGCCGCCGGCAAGGTCACCGTGGCGTCCGCATCGACGCTGGCCGTCCAGTCGGGCGACGGCGCGAACGGCTGGAGCGTGCAGCAGATCAAGAACCTGCACGACGCAACCACGTTCTCCAACAACACCGCGGCGCTGAGCATCGACACCACCTTGACCAGCATCGACTACACGGCCAATCTCACTAAGTCGATCGCCCTCACGAAGACGGGGCAGAACACGCTCACGCTCCGTGGCACGAACACCTTCACGGGCGCGCTCACGGTCAGCGGCGGCACGCTGGTGCTCCCGTCAACGAGCACCAACGTTCCGGGCGCGATCACCGTCAGCGGAGGCTCGACTAACACGTCGCTGGTTTTCGACGGCCTAACGGCGAACGGCACCAATGCCGTGTTGATCGCAAATGCAAACGGAGACCGCAGCACGGCAACGCTGTCAACTAATGCCGCGTTTGGACGACTGTTCATGGGTAACGCTGCCGGCGCTTCCGGTGCGTTCATCCAAAAGGCCGGAGCCTTGGCCATCTCGCCCGCGAGTGGCAGCGCAGACTATCTGGATATGGGCAACGGAGGCTACGGCTACTACCGCATGCTGAGTGGCAGCCTCAACGTTGGGCAACTGGCACTGGCTGGCACGGTAGGCGGCAGCGGCGTCTTCGACCTCTATAACGGTACCGTAACAATTCCGTCTGCAAGCGGTTGGCTGCTCTTCAACTGGGGCAACGGCGGCGGGGCCATCCTGAACATGTTCGGCGGCTCACTGACCGCGCCCCCCAGCGTGAACGACACCACGCTGTCCTACAGCGGCAACGCGGCCAACTTCAGCGCTCTCAACATGCTGGGATCAGGCGCAGTCCTTGACACCACGCCGACGAGCCGTTCGCTCAACATGGCAAGATCAGGAAGCAGTTTCCTTTCCGCCATTAACCTCAACGCCGGAAAGTTGCTCGCCAACAAAGTCTATGCCCAGGCCACCGGCACCCCGACGGTGTTTGGCTTTGACGGCGGAACGCTCCAAGCGTGTTTCAACACGACCAACGGGCCGATGTTCATGCACTGTCTCTTATACACATCTGACGCTGCCGACGAATAGAGAGGTGT
>CAYSXF010000085.1:0-9963 GCA_964434815.1 uncultured Lentisphaeraceae bacterium | reverse complement strand
GCGCCAGCTTGAGACCCTGCTTTCAATCGCCCACATGCGCCACCCCAACCGCACCGAGACGCTGGAGGCGGTCAGCATCGCCAAGCACCTGCTTGGAAAAGTCGGCGACCAGCTCGACAAGGCAAACCCCGAATGAAACCCCGTAGGGGCGGCCCTTTGTGGCCGCCCTTTCTCCCAACCCGATAGGAGCACGCACCATGAAACGCACACGCTACACGCAACCCGAGAAACCCCACGAACTCGACACGCTCAAACTGTTGACCACCCCCGAGCAATTCGAGGTCATCACCGACGCCATGCTTGGCGAGGAAGGCGACCACTTCATTGAGATCATCGACCGCATACACGCCACATGGCAGGCCATGCCCAAGACCTACGAGAGCACCGCGAAAGGCCGCGCCGCCCTCGCCCATCTTCACTACTTCATCGGCGGTTGCGACTGGTGGATCGTGGAGAAGGACGCCGACCCCGACCACGCGGGCCAGGTGCAGGCCTTCGGAATCGCCGACCTCGGCATGGGCGCCGAACTCGGTTACATCTCAATCCCCGAACTGCTGGAGAACGGCGCCGAGCTGGATCTGTATTTCAAAACCGTGACGATAGGTGAGATACTCGACTAATCACCACAGGGGCGGCCCTAACTGGCCGCCCCTTTTTATGCCCCAAAATCCCGCCGCTCCCTCTGCGGTCGCGGCCATCCAGCCCGTCGCTCGCCGCGATAGCGTCTCGCGCCGGGTCCCCTGGAATATTCCAACCGCCGCCAAACCATCGGCGTGGCGAATGCGAAAACGCAGCGAGCCTGTCAAAAGCATCCGGCGCGACCGCGAGGGTCGCGCCACACCAGCCCGACCAACCGTTCAGCCCGGCCGGATACCCAGGAGAATGATTGTACTCCATCATACTTAATTGCCCGTCATTTGGGCGTTATTACACCACGTACCGTCAGCAAGGGACTTTATGCGCTTGACGTATACTCCCGCTTCTGACAGGCTATATCGAACTCTAAAATTATTGATGATCGTTGTTAGTTTGTTTTTGGCCTATGCGGGCCGGTGCTGTCCGATAAACGATTTCTTATCAGTAACAGGTTGGCTGAAGGAGACATCATGGCGCTAGGCAGAAACGACCCATGCCCGTGCGGAAGCGGCAAAAAGTACAAGAAGTGCTGCCTCTTCAAGACCGAAGAAGAACCACCAACACCCTGCATCGACATCGCTTCATCATTACACTTTAGGGCACTGGCAGAGAACCTGATACCGCGGGAAACTGCGAACCTTGACTTTCCAGCCCTTGTCGCGACCTTTCAACGCGACAAACACGTTGATCTCTGCGGAGACACATCGAACGCACAGGCCAACATAAAGAAACTCTCAAGCTTCGTCGAGCAACAGATTGCATCGCTGTGTGCCCAGTTTCCTGCATATGAACTTCTCTTCTGGTACAGAAGAATCAAACCGATTAACAAGTACAACACACGAAGCGCGTACAATTATCACGAGTTGATCAAGTTGGCCATTTTTGCCTTTGGAACTAAGGCAGACATCTTCGCGCCATGCGAAGGAATGGTCGGACAGGGAGCAACGCCGCATTACATAGCCAACATCACACGCGACAACTTGAGAACATGCCGGATCCCGAGTGAAGTCATACGGATACTATCGGCCCTCTGCCAACTCGAGGATTTCTGTTTCTTCTACATAAACCTTGCCAACTGTAACCGGACATTGATCAAGGGAGGTGTAATCGTTAGAGACAAGAAGTGTGGCATAACTGTGAACCCAGCTAACGACATGATCGCGCGGCTAATTAGGCTATATGACGCCCGCCTGTCTTCTCAGTCGCTGCTGACAACCATTGGGTCGTACTCGGTTGAGCAAGAGACTTCGAGCCAAGATGAGTTCTGCCTGCCGTACCTACAGTATAATCTCGAAAACCATGACCAAGGGATCTTTGCGAACCTGGTTACCGAGGGACCAGAATCTAACCCCAACTTTGACGTTGTGACCATCAACATTCATGACTATTATCTTGTACTACGTCAATATAACGAAGTATTGAAAACAAAGCATGGGTTTGAGGCGGAAGACATCCTTGCTATCCTCATTTGCCAATCACGCCATCTTTTAGATCACCTTCGGCATCTGATGGACAAAGACGAGAAAGACATTATTCCGACCGCAGTAGCCGTCCAAATACTGCAACGCGCTTATTCATTGTATGAAGATTCAGACGAAACATGGAGAGACTTCACAGAAGCAGTCAAGCATGCATATGTGGCACTGTTTCCGGAACTGCCGCGCCCTTCAAACAAAGCACTTCTGGCAGCTCGGAACTACTTGTTCTTCAGTTTTGGTCAGTATGACTCTTTGGAAACCGAACTACTGAAGGGCTTCATGTTTGTAAAGATGACAAAGGATAAAGTGATCGTCGACTACACGTCGATGGGTGTCATCCTTAAGGGCCTCGTGTCAGAAATGCGAACGCTCGACGGATCCGATGGTAACATTGCGTCAACTGATCTTGAGATGAAGACGGAAAGGACAATCAAGTCCAAGTTGGGTGATGCCGTATTTTTCAAGCGAGGCGTGATATCGACGAGGAGCGGTCAGAAGAAAGAGCAGAAAGAGATTGATTCCTCTTTCATTCTGGATAAGTATCTGTTTGTCATTGAATGCAAGTCTTTAAGCGTGTCCGATGGCTCAATATTTGGCGATGAAGGCGCATTACGCTTTCGTACGGGGAAGATGAAGGAGTACTTAAAAGAAGCTAACGACAAGGTGGACTTCATTTGTCGGAATTGCGGTGACCTGTCCGTGAACATACCGGAAACCGTGCAATTCGTGGTACCACTTGTTTTGACGTCTTTTCCGGAGTACATATGGGAGGAGTCTGTAGAGTTATTTCTCACGGATACTCTGCCACGTTTCATAGTGATAGACGACATCGCGGCGTTCGCCGACCGGTCTGTTATTCAAGGACTTGAAGGGAAACCATATGTGAGGCACCTTGAAAGAGCGGCGGGATTAGCTTCCGCGAAGTGAAAGTCGCCCTGCCGGAACCAAAGTCCCGATATAGCCAACGAACCATTTTACCCTCGCACTTCCCAAGCCCCGAGTGCTAAACTCCAAATATGCGAAACTGAACGCGGGATGCCGATCCGCACCATAATTGTTTACGTACCCACTCACAGGCTCGTTGATGCAGACTTTACTCGAAGACTTGGAATACCAGCGCCGCGCAATCGCGACGGCGATCAGTGTTTTGGACGGGCAGGTCCGCAACTCGTTCGACAATTCCAACATCTTCGGCATCCAGGCCAACGTCACCGATCTCACGCCCGAGCAGATCGAGCAGAACAAGCGCCGCCTGCTCGATGAAAATGGCGTCCTTGAAACGGACGCGAAGCTCACCCCGGACAATGACATCTGCATCGAGATGGAAACCGGCACAGGCAAGACACTCGTCTATTTCCGCACGATCTACGAGCTTTACCAACACTACCGCCTCACTAAGTTCATCATCCTGGTCCCCTCCATCGCCATCAAGGAGGGCACGCTCGCCACCTTCGAGTCCTTCAAGAAGCAGTTGGCCGACCGCTACGGGTTCACGCCGGCCTGTTTCGAATACGACAGCGGCAAACTCTCGCGCCTGCGCCACTTCATCGAGGACACCCAGCCGCAGATCATGGTCATGACCATCCAGGCCATCATCAGCGATGACCGCATCATCAATCAGCAGGGCCGCGATGATTCTTTCTCCGGCCTTACCTATCTTCAGGCCTTGGGCAAATGCCAGCCGGTCATCGTGATGGATGAGCCGCAGGAGGGCATGGACACCGAGGCGGCCATCGCACGCATCGCGATCCTCAACCCGCTCGTCAAGTTCCGCTATTCCGCCACCCACAAGGTGGTCAAGAATCTCCTCTACCGCCTCACCCCGTTCGACGCCTACAGGCAGGGCATGGTCAAGAAGATCGAGGTCCTTTCCGTTGCCGAGAAGAACGACGAGGCCACCCTCAAGCTGGAACTCATCGAAGTCCAAGCCGTGGGCGGCGCGAACCCCAAGGCCAAGCTCAACCTCTGGCGCAAGAACGGCGACGGTTTCAAGTGGAAGGAGTCCAACTGGCTCAAGTCCGGTGACAACATCGCCGAAAAATCCGGCAACGTCTCTTACGCTGATTACTCCATTGACCGCATCTGGAAGAGCCTCCACGACAAACTCTGGCACCTTAAGTTCTCCAACGGCGTCGAACTGATCGAGAAAGAACGCGCCGCCGATTTCACCGGCCTCTTCCGCCAGCAGCTCCAGTGGCTGATCCGCCGTCATTTCGAGAAAAAAGCCAAACTGACTCCCATGGGCATCAAGTGCCTCTCGCTCATCTTCATCGACCGCGTGGACAACTACATCAAGGATGACGGCATCATCAAATCCCTCTTCCGCGAGGAATACGCCGCCCTCTGCCGCGAGCACACCGCCACCGAGCCTTCGCCCGATGAGATCACCGCCGCGCAGGGCTACTACTTCGCCAAGACCGGCGGCGGCGATTACACGGACAGCGAAAACGCCATGTTGAAGAACAAGGAGGTGTTCGACCTGATCCTGCGCGAAAAGGATGCCCTCCTGGACCTCTCCAATCCCGTTGAGTTCATCTTCTCCCACTCCGCCCTGGGCGTCGGCTGGGACAACCCCAACATCTTCAACATCGCCACGCTCAACCAGTCCTATTCCGATACCAAGAAGCGGCAGGAGCTGGGCCGCGGTCTCCGCATCTGCCGCAACCAATTGGGTCAGCGCGTCTACGATCCGGAAGGCACCAAGGAGGACGAGGAGATCAATCTCCTGACCGTCATCCCCAACGAGACCTACGAGACCTTCGCCACCCAGTACCAGGAGCAGATCAAGGAGGTCTACGGCACCGCCGATGCGGGCAGCAACCTGCGGAACAACCACAAAGGCAAGAGTAACGCCAAGCGCATCCGCCGCAACAAGAAGCTTTTCGAGGCTGCCGAATTCAAAGCCTTCTGGCAGAACCTCGCCCGCAAGACCCGCTACACGATCTGCTTCCGCGAGGACGAGATTGTCCGCCGCGCCGTCGAAGAACTCAACGGCATCACCGTGCCTGCCTACGAGGCACAGATCACCCTCAACCGCATCAACTCAATTTCCCGCGCCGGGCTCGACGCCTCCTATCAGGGCGGCGAAACCGTCTCGCTCAAAGGCGTCTTCTCCCCGCTCGACCTCGTGGAGGAGTGGAGCGAAAACACCGGGCTGTCCTACACCCTCGTGTTCGACATTCTGCGCCAGCTCACCAATCTGGGCCAGATGTCCCGCAACCCCTACGCCTATACGCAGGCCGCCGTTAGCATCCTCTGCCGCATCGAACTTGAGGAGAAGCTGCGCGGCCTCACCTACGCGCCCACCGGCGAACTCTACCCGCTCGACGCCTTCGAAGACATTGTCCGCAAGCACCTGCCTGTCCAGCCCACGCCCAACCGCGGCGTTTATGACGGCGTTTTCTGCGACTCCAACAGTTCCGCCGAACGCCGCTTCGCCATGGAAGCCGACGGCGACCCGCAGGTGCTCTGCTTCATCAAACTGCCCGACTTCTACGAGATCCCCACGCCCTTCGGCAACTACACGCCCGACTTCGGCCTTGTCCTGCGCGACACCTCGCTCAGCAAGCCCGGCGGTCGCGACGCCTTCCACTTCGTCATCGAGACCAAAGGCACCAACGACCTCAACGATCCCCGCGCCCTCACCGAGGATGAGCGCCGCCGCATCGAGTGCGCCATGCGGCATTTCGCGGCCATCGGCATCCGCACCGTCACCCCGCTTCCGTACTCACGTACGCCCTCGCCGCCGCCGGACGCTAGCCGCGACGCCTTCGTCGCCCCCGTCAAGGACTTCAAAGCCGACTTCAAGGAAAAGGTGTAAGCATGATCCGTCCCGTTCTCCAAACGCGGCAGACCGCAGATCATTTCGGTGAAAGCACCGAAATGATCTGGATTGGCAACGGAGGCCAGCAATGAGCAAACCGATAAAAGCGACCATCGTAGTCTGCGACACGGAAGTCACCGTGGTTTCCTTCGGGGATGAGGATTTCATCTCCCTGACCAACATGTTGAAGGCCAAGGACGGGGATTTCTTCATTTCAGACTGGCTCAGAAACCGGAACACCGTCGAGTTCCTCGGCATTTGGGAGACCGTCCATAACCCGGCTTTTAATTATGGCGAATTCGCCATAATTAGAAGTCAGGCGGGGCTCAACAGCTACAAGCTCAGCGTCTCGGAGTGGGTCGAAAAGACGCACGCCATCGGTCTGCGGGCCAGCGCGGGACGTTACGGCGGCACCTATGCCCACAAGGACCTCGCATTTGAGTTCGGCATGTGGATCAGCCCTGAGTTCAAAGTTTATCTCATCAGGGAATTCCAGCGCCTCAAGACGGATGAGAGCCGCCGCCTCTCGCTTGCCTGGGATTTGAACCGCACGCTCTCCAAACTCAACTACCGCATCCACACCGACGCCGTGAAGGAGCACCTGATCCCATCCGTCGTCACCTCGGCCCAGGCCGCGCTCACCTACGCCAACGAAGCCGACCTGCTCAACGTCGCGCTGTTCAGCAAGACGGCCCAGCAGTGGCGTGCCGCCAATCCCAAGTTGGACGGCAACATGCGCGACTACGCCACCATCGAGCAACTCCTCGTTCTGGCCAACATCGAGGGCATGAACGCCGAATTCATCCGCATGAGCCTGCCGCAGGGCGAACGCCTCAAACGACTGAACGAGATCGCCATCCGCCAGATGACCACGCTGACGGCCACCAACCGCAAAGCCCTCCCCGGCGAGAAGAAAGCCCTCTCATGAGCACAACAGACACCAATCCCCTTGACGCCGTTTCGTCGCCCGACATCAACGCCGAGCGTCTGGCCGCGTTGAAGCGCCTCTTCCCCGACCTCTTTTCAAACGAGGGCCGCCTCAACGTCGATGAACTCAAGAAGGTGGTCGAACCCGCGCTCGTCACCGAATCCGAGCGTTACGATTTCCGCTGGTACGGCAAGACCGCCTCCAAGCGCGAGGCCTTCACGCCCAGCCGCGCCGCGCTCATCTACGATCCAGCCCGCTCCGTCAATCCTGACAAGGCGGGCGGCAACATCATCATCGAAGGCGAGAACCTCGAAGTCCTCAAGCTCCTCAACTGCGCCTATCGCGAGCGCGTCAAATGCATCTACATCGACCCGCCCTACAACACCGGCAAGGACTTTGTATATTCCGACCGGTACGCAGAAGGCCAAAAACCCTATTGGGAACAGACCGGCGTCACCGAAAACGGCGTGAAAGTCGATTCAAACTCTGATAGCGACGGTCGCTTTCACTCTAATTGGCTCACCATGATGCATAGCCGGTTGCTCGCCGCGAGATATCTTTTGCGCCCAGATGGGTTTATAGTTATCAGCATCGACGATGCGGAGGCCTTCAATCTTTCGAGATTGATGGACGAAATCTTCGGTGAGGAAAACTATATTGCGACCTTGGTCTGGGACAAAAATCGCAAAAATGACGCAAAATTCTTCTCGGTCGGTCATGAATATATGCTTGTTTACGCAAAAGATAAACTTTGGTTGCAAGAACAGGGTCTGATCCTTCGTGCCGACAAGGAAGGAGTTGATGAAGTCAAAGAAGTGTTTGAAAAACTTCGCAAGGAATATAAAGACGACTGGAAGAAAGTTCGTGAGGGATTGCTAGCCCACTATTCGACGTGGGATGAAGATGATGAGCGCCAACCACTCGCGCGATTTACTAAAGTTGATGAAAAGGGGCCGTACCGCGATGATCGAGACGTGAGCTGGCCTGGTGGAGGGGGACCAGATTACGACATTCTTCATCCAACGACAGGTAAACTATGCAAGAAACCAAGCAGAGGATGGGTTTATCCAACGGCTGAAAGATTCTGGCAGGAATATCAAAAAGGAAGAGTCGTGTTTGGACCCGACGAGACCACCGTTCCCAGTATCCGAACCAATCTGTTCGACAGTAATACGGGCTTCATGAATCGTCCGTTCCCACCGCACTTTCAGTCTGGCAGTTGAGTGCGGTTTCCGCTAACATCGACCATGTGATTATGCATACCCTTGGTGATATAGCCAAAGCCTTGAACCGCTCCGTAGTTTACCTGCAGAGCCTTCAGAAGCGCTTTGATCTCCCAATCCTCAAAGGTTCGAACTACTCAGGCTCCTATCTCCTGTTCCTTCAGACCGTCATCGGCCTTCGCACGCTCAACATTTCAGAGGAGGCGATCCTCGAACTCTGGCGCATGGAGCGCAAACTCCTCCAGCTTCTTCACGCCGACACCACTGGTTCGCCCACCTGGTTCCTTGATTCCTGCGGATCCAGACGCCGCCGCTCCCATCGGCTCATGCTCAGCAATTTCGACATCGGCGTCTATCTCGCGCCCGGTACACTACAGCTAGGCCTGCAGTTTTCCGAAACGACCAAAGAACTCTTCACCGGCAAAGAGATGGGAGAGGACGCGCTCGCCTTACTTGACGCTTATCTCAAAGCGTCTTCTGTGCTAGTTGACGCCATTCCCGCCGAGCTCCCCAACCTCCGTACCGCCACTCGGCTTGGCAAACGATTCACTATAGACAAGACGAAATAGGGGCCTGTTGTGTTACCACAGATCGATGATCGCCACATCTGGCCACCAACCGACTTAACAAAGGAACTGACGACATGAAAATTGTCTGGATGATTAGAGCAGCGGGAGGCGATATTGTTCAAGACTTTCTTGAAACTTCGACCGCTGCCATCGGTTGGAGTGAACTCGGTGATATCATCACCTAACAGTTGTTATTCTACATGTAGTGCCCAGTGCAAGTGAACCAGCCGAATAGCTTGAGGCAGAGCGTTCATTAGAAATGCAAGAAAGACCGGATTTGAAAACTCAAAAACAACTGATCGAAGAACAGGTTACAGAGTGGGCTAAGGCAGATATTGGAACACTATCGTCTTTTGCCAACATGGAAAGCTTACTGAAACGTGAGTATTTCGGGCGTTTTATTATCGAGCTTATTCAGAATGCACGCGACGCTTGGTATGCATTAGGTAATAAGAGTAAGGAAAAGAGTGTTGTCCGCGTAATTCTTCATGGGGACGCAGATCATCCCGTACTGACAGTTTGCAACCAGGGAGTGAGTTTTAATGCGGAGAGAGTCCTTAGGCATATCACTCAATTTGGTGAGTCTTCGAAGACGTCAGGCGAAGGCATAGGTCACAAAGGCATTGGCTTTAAATCGGTTCTGGAAATAACACGAACTCCTGAGATCTATTCCAGAGACGATACGGAGGATGAATTCACATTGCGGGTCTGTTTTGACCCGCGAAAATCAGAGGAACTATTGGATCAGGTCCAAACAAAGCCATGGACTCAATTGGTCGCAGAATTCGACGCGAAAGGCATAAAGAGCAAGGATCGTAGATTACCTATTTTAAGATTTCCGCAATGGATTGAGAAACCTTCTGAACTTGTCAAAGAAGAGGCGCATTGGAACGGCATTAAATTCAACACATTAATCCGGCTCCCGTATGATCCCGCATTTGACTCCATCTTAGGAATTACTAAAGAAAAATGGTTGGCAACCATCGATAATGCAATGGAAGGCATTTCGGATGAAATTGTCATGCTTCTTGATGCATTTGATCAAGTGGTAATAGACAATCGGTTAAAAGGCAAGTACACGTGCATAACGACAAGACAAGAGGTGTCAAAACAACTTCCAAATAGCGTTGCAACATGTCGCCGAATGGAAATTTCCCGTAACCTGACCGGCACCAGCAACTGGTTACTCTATAAAAAACAATTTGAGGATGCAGGTGAAACGAATCTCGCCCATGAAATTCTTGTTGGCGTTAAATATGCGGTGTTTGAGGGGCGGTATATACCAGTTTTGCCGGCTCCCCAGTCA
>CAYSXF010000084.1:0-9973 GCA_964434815.1 uncultured Lentisphaeraceae bacterium | reverse complement strand
GTCATTACGCTTGAAGACTGCACGTTGACGTACCGGACGACACGAGAGCCGGTGGCGGTGGATGAATCGGAGGATGACGGGCAACTCACTGTCACGATGACGTCCATGGGCGTCCAAGTGGAGGAGATTACGCTGTTGGTCTGCGATATCAGGAACTACACGCCAATCAGCGAAAGCATGCCTCCAAACGAACTGGCCTCGCTCATGGCCAAATGGTTCAAGACGGCCACAAAAGTCATCGAAGAATATTCAGGAACGATCGACAAATTTATCGGCGACGCCATCATGGTGCGCTGGTCTTCTGCCGCTGGAAAGAGCGCATGTTCCTCTGTCAAAAACGCACTGCAAGTCGCGAAGAAACTCAATGAGATCTGCACGCAGGTCAACGCGGCGTTCACGCGTCTTCCGTATCCTTTCAAAATCGGCGTCGGCATCAACACGGGACAGGCCGTCCTGGGAAGCATCGGCGGCGCGGGATACAGGGAATACACGGCGATCGGGGACTCCGTGAACATGGCTTTCCGTTTTGAAACCGAATCGAAGAATTTGGGCAAAGACGTCGTTATCGGCCCCGACTCCTATAAGCATTTGTCCAAGCCGCTTTGGGAGCGCTCACTTCAGTCTGTCACCGTGAAGGGCAAGAGCGAGGCCATCGCTGTCTGGGCGATCACCTTCGACGAGATCGACTCGGTTCTGTCGGCTTCCTGAGCCTGCGTCTCGTGAGAGCATGCGCGCGGGGGCTCCTTTTGACGTGTCCGGCGTCATCCGCGTATAATATTATTCGCATCACGGATCAGCCAATCCGTCCCCCTTGAACGGACACAAAACGGTGTAATAAGGGCTTGCCGTCTGTCGCCGAATGCGCCACAATAAAAGTGTCGGGCATGGCTGACGCTGTGCAACTACGGCTCTCAAAGGTGACGCGCAGCCGGGCTGGCGCCTACATAGGGCGCTCCGGTGTCTGCGTTTTGGATGAACTGAAAGGGGCGAATAGATGAACATGCAACAGACGGTTCCGTTTCGAAATGTGGTCGCTGCCGCTCTCCTGCTCGCGCTGACTGCGGGAACGCTGCGCGCTGAGGTGAAGGACTTCATGAAGGAGACGCCACAAGAAAAGAAGAATCGGATGGCCTGGTTCCAAGACGCGCGGTTCGGCATGTTTATCCATTGGGGCGTGTATTCTGTGCCCGCAGGCGAATGGGACGGGAAGACGAAATACGGCGAGTGGTTCATGGAGGAGACCAAAATGCCGGTGAGCGAATATGAGAAATTCGCCGCCCAATTCAACCCTGTGAAGTTCGACGCCAAGGAATGGGTTCGCAACGCCAAGGGCGCCGGCGTGAAATACATCGTCATCACCAGCAAGCACCACGACGGCTTCGGCATGTACCGCTCAGAACTCACCGACTGGTGCATCAAGCGCACGCCCTTCCAGCGCGACCCGCTCAAGGAACTCGCCGCCGCTTGTAAGGACGAGGGCATCGTCTTCTGTTTCTACCACTCGATCATGGACTGGCACCATCCCGACTGGGGCACGCGCCGCGCATGGAACGACAAGGCCACCGGCACGCCTGACATGGACCGCTACACGACGTATATGAAAGGCCAGCTCAAAGAGCTGCTCACCGGCTACGGCCTGATCGGCATTCTCTGGTTTGACGGCGAGTGGGAAAGCCCGTGGACGCACGAACGCGGCGTCGATCTCTACAACTACGTCCGCAGCCTGCAGCCCGGCATCATCGTCAACAACCGCGTCGGCAAGGGGCGCTCCGGCATGCAGGGCATGGACAAGGGGCAGGGCGTGGGCGACTACGGCACGCCTGAGCAGGAAATTCCTTCCACGGGCTTCGGCTCGGATGTGGCGTGGGAGTCGTGCATGACGATGAACGACCACTGGGGTTACAACAAGAACGACCAGAACTGGAAATCATCCAAGACGCTCATCCAGAACCTGATCAACTGCGCCAGCAAAGGCGGCAACTACCTCCTCAACGTCGGCCCCACCAGCGAGGGCCTTATTCCCGGCCCCAGCATAGAGCGTCTCGCCGCCATGGGCGCGTGGATGAAGGTCAACGGCGAGTCCATCTACGGCACGACCGCCAGCCCCTTCGCGAAACTGGCCTGGGGGCGCTGCACGCAGAAATCCGGCAAGCTCTACCTCCATGTTTTCGACTGGCCTAAAGACGGCGCCCTCAGCGTGCCCATCGCGAGCAAGGTTTCCAAGGCCTACCTGCTGGCCAACCGCACGCAGCCGCTTAAAGTCACCGTCAAGAAAGGCGCGGGCGTTTCCATCGCCGTTCCAGCCGAAGCGCCGGATGCCAGCGCCACGGTCATCGTGCTGGAGCTCAAAGACGCTCCGCAGGTGCTGGCAGAAGCCCCCTCGCCGAAGTGAGTTAAAGAGCGTGCTTTTTGCGGTAGCCGCGGATCTTGAGATCCACATTGGTTTCGTAGTGGGACGTGAGCACGTCCATCTTCATGAAGATCCACGGGGAGTGTTGGCTCGGGCCGTTCTTCGTGAAGACGATGTTGTCCGCGATGTAGACGGCGGAGTGGACGGCCTCCGTGTCGGACTTCATGAACAGGATGATGTCGCCAAACTTGAAGCCGTCCAAGACCGAGTCGTAATCGGTTTCGAGCGTGCGGATCACGTACGCTTTGTCGGCGAACCGGTTGTCGGGCGGGTCGTTCCAGAAATTCATGGAGTTCCAGTGGCAGTCATAAAGCATCTCACCATTGTCGCCGTCAGCGCGCGGATAGGTGTAGATCCTTTTCCGGGCGAAGCGCGGAAGGAGGTGCGTGATATCAAGATTGAAGCCGCCTGGAATTCTCGCCTCCGACTCGAGCAGGGGCTTGACATCTTTTCCGAGATCGTTCCGGTTAGCCCAGTAACTGACGAGGGACTCGATGTCTGTGTCGGGGGTGATGTGGAGCTTCACGATCATGGTGGATTGGCGGGAGAGCGCTTTGACGAGCTTGACCCGCTCAAGGTCAGAGCCCAGCTTGGGCATGACGAGGTGGGGGTCTGAAAACAAAATGGCACTGCCCCGCTTATATATCAGCCTGCGGACCAGGGCGATGGTTTTCGCGGGGACGTTGCTTTTCGCAAACCATTCGTCCGCTATGTCCGCTTGGAAGCGAAATGGCTCGTTCTGGTAGAGGTTCGACGGAAAGAGGGAAAGCGCGGAGTAGAGGGCGGCGCGCGACTCGGGTGACAGGCTCAAGACCAAATCGTCCTGAGGCAGAACGGTGCATCCTTCCCCCGGCGAACCCCACACAGCGGCTTTTTTCAACTCAATCTCTTGCGCGGGAGTCAACCCCGCTGTGTGAAGCAGAGCGGAAAATCCGTTTGTCGAGTAACCTCTGAAAAACCAGGTCGGCTTCGGAAAATCCAATTGGTCAACCAAAGACTCTTCGGGCGGTTCAGTGACAATATTGACAACCCGCAGATCGCCCCACGGACCTTTCTCCGAGGGAACCTGCCACGTGCTGTCGGCATCCGGTTTCGGGGCTTCGTGCGTTTGCTTTTTGGTCAAGTCTGACGCGCTGATCGTCAGAAGGAGAAGACACGGAGCTAGGTTGATTACGGCGAAGAGGATCAGCCACTGTTTGGGCATTTGGATGGTAACACGGTCGTTTTTTCGTTCGTCGCTCATACTGCAGATTATTTCAAACCTTAAACTTTTCGAACGGTACGGGCACACGCCCTTGATGATCCATTGAAATTTAGTTTTAAGAATAGTTTGGAGCAATTCGGGGGTGATGTCAAGCATGGCATGGGTGCACCGGCGATTCAGGGCGCATCCCTGTTTCATTGACTTGTGAAGCGACATCCTGCGCCGGGCGCAGCATATCGACCACTCAAAAAAGAGAAAGCATCAGCGGAGGACAGGCTTTTTTCCGAGCAAGTTGCTGACGAAGAAATCCGCGCGGCGGCGGCTGCCATAGGGCGTCTCTGCGGCGCCGTGTCCGGTGCCGGGGATGAGCACCAGCTCGAAGTCTTTGTCCGCCTTCACCAGCGCGTGGGCCACTTGCAAGGTGGAGGACGGATCGACGTTGTTGTCGAGTTCGCCGACGATCAACATCAGCTTGCCCTGCAGCCGGTGGGCCTGAGTCACGTTCGACTGCTCGGCGTAGTGCGGGCCGACAGGCCAGCCCATCCACAGCTCGTTCCACCAGATCTTGTCCATGCGGTTGTCGTGACAGCCGCAGTCTGCCACGCCCACTTTGTAGAAGTCGGGATACATCAGCATTCCGCGCAGGGCGTTCTGACCTCCGGCCGAGCCGCCATAGATTCCAACCCTCGCCAGGTCCATCCACGGCCGTGTCGCGGCAGCAGCGCGCAGCCACGCGATGCGGTCGGGGAAGCCCGCGTCGCCGAGGTTCTTCCAGCACACGTCGTGAAACGCCTTGGAGCGGTGCGAGGTGCCCATGCCGTCGATCATCACCACGATGAAGCCCAGCTCGGCCAGGCGCTGCTGGCCGTAGAAGCTCGCGAACGCTTTGGGTACGAACGAGCTGTGAGGCCCGGCGTAGATGTTCTCGATGACCGGGTAGCGCCGGTCGGGCGAAAAGGTAGTCGGTCGCCAGATCACGCCGTAGATGTCGGTCGCCTTGTCGCGGCCTTTGGCGACGAGCGGCTCCGGCATTTTCCAGCCCGAGGCAAGCAATGCGGCGGCGTCGGCACGCTCAAGCTTGAGCACCTCGCGGCCGCTCTCGCCGTCGCGCAGCACGCTGACGGGCGGCAGGTCGACGCGCGACCACGTGTCGATCAGATAGCGGCGGTCGGGCGACCACGCGGCCTCGTGCGTGCCGTTGCCCGCGGTCAGCAAGGTTAGGCCCGTGCCGTCGAAGTTGATCCTCGCATGATGAATGTAGTAAGGGTCTTCGTCCGGGTTCAGCCCGCTGAATGTGAACCAGATGTGTCCGCCCGCATCGTCTAAGCGCTCGACGCCGCGCACGACCCACGGGCCTTTCGTGATCTGATTCAGCACGCGCCCGGACGCCGTGTCGTAGCGGTAGAGGTGGTTCCAGCCGTCGCGCTCAGACATCCAGAGGAGTTCCCGTTTGCCTTCGCGGAAGTGGCAGTAATATTTGCCCGCATAGTCGATGAAGGTGGCGGAGCGTTCCTCTACTACGGTTCGAGCTACCCCGGCGCGGTCGACCGCGATCACGCGCAGCACCTGGTGACCGCGCTGGTTGTAAGAGAAGGTGAAAGTTTGGCTGTCGTCTTCCCAGCGCACATCGCCGATGCTCCACGGATTCGGAAAGAACTCCTCGTCGATGGCGACCGGACGGTGTGCGGCGACGTCGAAAAGGCGCGGGCGCGGATGCGGGATGCGGTCCCCGGGCTTGAGATAATCGACCGTATGGAGCTTGGGCTGGACTTGGTCGGCGGGAGAAGATTCCACGAGGGTCACGACACGGTGGTCGCCTGCGAGGGTCTTCAGCGCGACAACCCGTGAGGAGTCGGGCGACCAGGACGCGGGGAGGCTGTAAGGGTCATCGTTGGCGCCGTTTGTGCTCAGCGCGAACGGTTCGCCGCCGACCGTCGGTTTCAGCCAGAGGTTGTGGTCCTTGATGAACGCGAGCCAGCGCCCGTCGGGCGAGAGGTTCTTGTCTGGCGGCGGTGGCGGCGCGGGAGGCAAGTTACCATCGAAAACGACGGTGGTCGCTCCGGCCCCGGCTTCGGCCGCACCGAGGTTTGAACCGTCCTTGCGGGTCGCCTGCCACACGTGGCCTTCGAAGGTGTTCTGGCGGCACTCCTTCCCGTCGGCCACGCGTCCGTAGGAGTGGCGCTTGCCTGCTGTGTCGTGCCACCAGAGTTCGATCTCTCCGCCCGTGCGGTTGATGAACGTCAGCGAGATCGCAGCGCCTGTTTTGCGGCTCGGGTGCGGGTCGCGCTCCAGCGTCGAGACGGGCCGCTGTGTACTGTGCGTGACGGCATAGGTGTCGAGCGCGCATTCCCAACAGCCGCCTGCGCTCTCGAAGAACAGGGTGCGGTCATCGTCAGAGAAGCGGAGCGTGTCGATCGGCAGGGTTTCCGGATCGAGCGTTTTGCCGAGTACGCGCTGCCACGCGGCGGCGAGCCTGGCGTGATCGAAGGCCGGCCGCTTTGTGGCGGCCAAGGCATCGACGCGCACAAAAGCGGCGTGGTTCGTTGCGGTCTGGCGCTTGTACCAGAACTGCGGGCGGTTGCTCAGCCAATGGGCGTCGACGCGGGCGTTGAGCACGGTGTCGCGGGTGCGCTGCTCCAGCTCGCGGGCACGCTTGGCGGCTTCGGCCTGGTCCTGCGCATGCAGCGGGCAACAGAGCGCGGCGGTCAAAAGGAGCGAACAGGTCAGCGTCTTGCAGGGCGAGGTCGCGACGGGCTTCTTTTGGAGCACGAGCAGGTCGTCGCGGAGCTTCCAGCCGATGTGCTGCCAGAATGCCTGTCCGCTGATGTTGCTCCGGATGACCATAATGCTGCACTTCGGGATGCCGCATTTTGCCAGAGAGTCGAGGGTTCGGGCGGCCAGCGCTTCGCCGATGCCGAGCTTGCGGTGTGACGTCGCCACGGCGAGATGGTAGAGAAAACCGCGCCGGCCGTCGTGCCCCACGAGCACTGTTCCGACGACCGCGTCTTTGTCGCAGGCGACGAGGCTGAGGCCGGGGTTGCGTTTCAGGAAGGCGGCGATGCCGCGCTGAGAATCGCTCTCGTCATCCAAACCGATTCCGGGCAAGCTGCGCCACAGCGCGATAGATGCATCATAGTCGCTGCATATCATTTTTCGGATACGGTACTTCATCAAGAACCTTTTTCATCGCCTCTAGCCGTTCCGGCCTTCCGTAGCGAATCGTCTAAATCAAAAGCAAACGTTTCTTCAAGCCATCCTCAAGCCAAAGGGGAATGACGGAAAGCGGGACCTCAAGCAGCTCCTTCGGTTCGATCTTGTGGAGCCCGCCGCCATAGGCGCGACCGGCATGCATGATCGACTGAAATCTAAGGAGAAATCGATAAAATCACAGGTAATAATATTCAGTTCTCGAGGCTGCCAAATCTTCTGCGCGATTTTGCCGTATGAGGGGTCGATTTCACATCCGATAGCGGATTCAACACGCGCTGCGTTTGTGTTTCGGAGCAAGGCGCTGAAAAAAACGCCAGTTCCCACAGCGGGCTCAAGAAAGCGTAACGGCGTGGCGGGCTCGAGAAAGGACAGCACGTGCTTAACCATCTGGCTGGCCAGCGGAAACAGAGTCGAGAACTGACCCAGCTTGTTGCGTTCCGCCGCTCCCTTTAGCGAGTCTGCCTCCTCTTGCGCTTCTGCGCGGTCGGTTTCCTGTGGCTTATCCAAATTGATCGGCATCAATTGTTCCAATCTGTGATCACGGACAGTACTCGCCTTAGCTTTATAAAATCGCCGAACGGGGCCAAGGCGAAATACGTCTTCAGAATAAACGCGACGGCGACTTACATCAAGCGTAATCGGTTCATTTTCTGAGCGTATGCGTGTCAAAAAAGTGACTGCCAGGCGGCGCAGCACGAGAGACCGTCACACAAGACCAGGAATTTCGGATAACCGTTATAGCAAGGTTCTGTACAACACAGGCGTTATGCAGCCCCTGTTCGCCCCCTTGGCTCCACACTTAAACGGCTACACGCCATCCTTAACCGATCAATCTTCGTCCACGTGGGTCGATTAAGACAGGCCGTTTAAGTGTGGGGACAGAGCGCCGTCCTGTTCCTCTGTGAAACTCGCCGGAGCATGTCACTTTTCTGACACACCCTCCATGTCAGGCGCGGATTGCAGGTCCTCAGAAAACAGTTCGCTGTCCGCTGGGATGAAGACCGGCTGGCCCGTCCGAGGGATGCGCAGGCAGAGTATGGAGACGGCCGATGCTACCGGATCGGACCGCGCTCGGGCGTGTAGGAGTCGTCGGTGCGGAGCGAGGTTTCATGGTTCTGCGTCGAGCGGCCTCGATCCACGAACGGGACGCCCACGTCGTAGAGCGCGGTGCGCAGGAACAGCGTGTGTGAAGCGCGCTGGCTGACACCCACGCCGATGCGCGAGCCGGAGACCCAGTTGTTGAGAAAGACATTGGCAGTGATGCGCGCCGGTCCGTTGGTGGCGCCGCCAGGCTTGACGCCCAAGTCCATGGGGATCACGCTGAGGCCTGCCATGACGTTGTCCCAGCCGCCGCCCCACGTCCAGTTCGCTCCGTACTGTGTGCCGCTGAAGGGCGTGACGTTCTGCACCTCGTTCTCGACGAAGCGGTTCGCGAAGTTCGCGAGTGGCGCGTCGCGCTCTTCTTCGAACGGCAGGCGTCCGCCCGCTCCGCAGACGATGCCGCCGCCTTGGTGGATGCGGCAGTCGAGGATCAGATTGAAGAAGTCGGGTGCCGTGGTTCGTTCTGCGGGGTTGGCGCTCTGGCGGTCGTCTCCGGTCATGAGCGTGACGCCCAGCGTGCGGTCGCAGAGGTGGCGGTCGACCACGCAGTTGATCGCGCCCGCGCCGTAGATGTAGAGTCCCTTACCGCAATCGATCTCCTGGTTGTTCACGAAGACGGTGTCGACGAGTCCGTTCATCACGACCACGACGCTGGTGGCGTCCGGCGTGACGCGCCACGGTTTGTCCACGCGCAGTTCGTGAGCGGCAGGATCGCAAGCCGCGATGCGGCGCCACTGGCCGAGGCCGCGGCCGCGCGCGATGACCGCGAAACGGCCGACGCAGTCTGCGGCAACGGCGTCGCGGTCGCGGAGCTTGGGCCAGCGCTCGGTTTTGATCGAGGTGTCGGCGGCAGCGGTGACGCGGCTCTCGTAGAGGTAGCCCGAGCCTTCGATCAAATACGTCTCGCCCGCGTTGCCGCCGAGCACGGTGCGCTCGACCGTGTTGCCTGCGATGAAGTCCTGATAGTTGACTCCGAAGTGGGTCTGCATGACGAGCCCGCGCGTGTCACCCGCGAGGCGGTTGTCCTCGAAGATCACGTGCTCCGCGCCCCAGAACTTGAAGCCGTGTCCGCGCCAGGTGCGGTCTGTCTGGAAGAAGTTTTGCGAAAAAAGACTGTCCTCGACTTTGCGCTCGCAACTGCATCCGCCGGGGCCGTAGGTTTCGCAGCGCACCATGCTGAAGCGGCGGGCCTTGACGATATCGAGCGGGCGGGAGCAATAGCCGTGGTCTTTGGCGAGCCCGAAATCTTGCTGGGTCTCCAGGCGCACGCGGTAGAGCGAAACGTCCTCTGACCACAGCGGGTCTTTGCCGACGCACAGCGCGGAGCCGTTCGCGGGCATAAAGCGCAGCGTGAGATCGCGCAGCGCGAATTTGCTCATGCCGTGAAGCAGGTCGCGGCCTGTGAAGGAAGTCCGGGTTTCGGTGAGCGTGCGCGGCTCAACGGAAGGGACTTGCAGGTTGGCGACGACGGTTTGGTGCATACCCGAACCTTGGACAACGATGTCGTCCGGTATTTCGAGCGTTTTTGAAACGGCGTAGGTGCCAGTCGGCAGGAGCAGGGTCCCGCCGGGTGCGGCCTGCTTGAGTGCCGCTTCGAGCGCGGCGGTGTCGTCCGTCAGGCCGTCGCCCTTCGCGCCGAGGTCGCGGGCGTTCAAGACGCGGCGCGCGGCGGGCTTGGCGGCGACGGTCAGCCTGAGCGGTTCGGACCAGCCGTACGCGCCGCCGTGGCGGCCGTGGACGACGATTTCATAGTCGCCGGGCTCGAGGTCGGTTGGCAGCCAGGCAGAGAGCGACCAGCGTTCGGTGTTGCCGTCCTCGTGATGCTGGGCAGCCACACGCAGGGGGATGGCGTTGGAAGAGCCGACGAGACGGAGGATCGCCAGCGCGGAGGGCAGGTGGTAGTTCCACGAGAACGTGCGGCCGAAGATGCGGACGGGTTCGCCGGGCGCTTGGGTTTGCGGATAGAGCCACTGGGCCTGCGGGCGGTTCACGAGGTATGGCCCTGTCTCTTATACACATCTGACGCTGCCGACGAATAGAGAGGTGTA
>CAYSXF010000083.1:0-9991 GCA_964434815.1 uncultured Lentisphaeraceae bacterium | reverse complement strand
GATTTCTCTCTTCTACCTGACCCGTGCCGGCACCGCACGCAAGGAGGAAGAATCTAATTATGACCGCCAGCTTGGCGGATTGAAGCCGGCTGCTGGCGCTATTGCGGCGATTGACATGTCGGATTACGAAACGGCAGCCCGCGCGGTCAAGTCCCCGCTCCAGTTGGATATGCCACAGGTGCAGCAGGCCGGGTTCCTGACCCCGGAGCGGCGTGTCACTTGCGTCAACCCCGCATGCCTGAAACCCATCCCTTATTCGGCGGATAAGTGTCCCTTCTGTAGCGCGAAACAGCCGCTTGCTCCCGAGTTCAACACCGAGCGCGACAGCGATAACGACGGGATTCCTGACCGTGTCGAAATCGCGTGGGGACTGAACCCGCTGGATCCGTCAGACGCGAAAGGCGACTTGGACAACGACGGGTTCACCAATTTGGAGGAGTATCTGGCCAAGACGGATCCGAAAGATCCCAAGTCGCACCCCGCCTTGGTCAATCTTCTGCGCGTCAAAGAGTTACGCGGAAAACGCCTGCCCCTTATCTTCAGCAATGTCAACAAGATGCCGGACGGAAAAATGCAGTTGGTGTTCAATCAGCGCGGCGCCCAAGCTCACACGTTCTGGGTCAAGGAGGGCGAGCGGATTGGCGGCACCAATGCGCTGTATGTAGCGGGCAAGGTAGAGATCAAGTCCGAAGAGCGCGAGAATCCCAATATGCCCGGCATCAAAAAGCGTGTGGATGTGTCGACGGTTACTGTCAAGAGGCTGTCTGACAACAAAGAGATGACGTTGACGATCAACGAGGTCGGGAAAACTACGGACGTAGAAGCGGTTCTCGTGCTGAAGTTGGACAACAGCGAGTATACGGTGTTGGAAAACGGAACGTTCAAAGTACGCGATGAAACATACCGTGTGGTTTCCATCGACAACGCGGCAACGTCTGTCGTGATAGAGAACGTGGTGAGCGGGCAACAAAAAATTGTTCGCAAGCTTGATTAGTTTTCGGTTTCGGGGTATATTGGTCACTCTTTTTACAGTTCATTAGGATAAAAAGCTGCCACACAAAGAGGAGTCTCTCCAGATGACGCACAGTTCTAGGTGGTTGTTGGTGTCGAGTGTTTCTGTCCTTGCTTGCGGAGCAATGACATATCTTTACGCGCAAGATGATCTCGACAAGCTATTGAAAGATTTGGGTGGACAGCAAAAAAAGCCGGCTGCGGAAGCTGCCAAACAAGCTGCCCCCGCGGTCGCTGAAAAGCCCGCCGAGGTGGCCCCAGCACCCGTCGCTGAGAAGCCTGCCGCGCCCGCTCCGGCGGCTGAAAAGCCCGCAGAGCCTGTTGCCGCACCCGCGCCGGTTGTGCAGAAGGCCGCTGAGCCCGTGGCTGCGCCCGCGCCCGTGGCGGAGAAGCCCGCAGAGCCCGTGGCCGCACCTGCGCCTGCACCTGCCGCCGAAAAACCTGTCGAACCCGCTGCTGCGCCTGCCGTTGCGCAAGACTCTGGCGACCAGGGCAGTTTGGTGTCCGAATTGCTGACACTCGAAACGATACGGCGGAAGTCGTTGGATGACCATGGCTATGCCTCGCTCGATACCGCCCGTAAGGCATTGCGCGACGGCGACTACCTGTTGGCTCGCGAGCAGTACAAGCAGGCGCTCGATTTTATCGGCAACCGTCCGGCCACCGTAGCCGCGCGCCAAGAGGCCGAGACTGGAATCGCCGAAGCGTTCTACCGCGACGCCAAGTTGGCCATGAAGAAGGGCGACTATGACAAGGCGTTGCCGCTGGCATCCCAGGCGATGGAGCACGGCCATCCTCAGGCCGCCCGCCTGTTGGAGACGCTGAAGAAGCAGCCCGCCAAGACGGTCGCCGACTCCACGAGCATTTCGCATCGCCTCAATGATGAAGAGTATAAGACGCAGCGCGACGAGGTCCGCCGCCATTTGCGCCGCTCGCGTCAGTTCTACACCACAGCCGAGTACGATAAGTCGCTGGAAGAGTGCGAGCTGGTTTTGCGCGACAATCCCTACGATACAGAAGCCATGGAGTTGCGTGAACGTATTGCGGACCGCATGAAGAACGTCGCGGATGTGGAGTTCGAGGCCACCCGTAGCCTGATGATTTCTGACGTGCGTAAGACGTGGACTCCGGAGCGCTACGCGATCGAAAGCTCGCAGATGCCCAAGGGCAAGAGTGAAATGACGTCGAAACAGTCCGTTTCACAGATCAGCAGCACCAAAACATCGGAGCAGATCATTTCGCAGAAACTGCGCGAGATCGTGATCCCAGAGGTTACTTTCCGTCCGCCGGCAACCATCATCGATGCGGTCGATTTCTTCAAGCAGGCCAGCCGCGACTATGATAACCCGGAGATTCCTGTCGAGCAGCGCGGTGTGAACTTGGTGCTCAAGCTGGCCCCAGGCGGTTCAGCGACCAGCGCTCCGGCTGAGAATGCGGCCGACCCCTTCGCAGCGCCGACGGCTGCTGCGGGCGCTGCCCCAGGCGGGGTTCCGCAAATTTCCGCGCTGAGCGCGCGCTTTATTAATCTCTATGACGCTCTCAAGCTCGTGTGCGATGTGACCGGCATGAAATACCGTATCCGCGGGAACATTGTGATGATTGTGCCGTTCAATGATCCGGATGACGTGCTGCTGACCCGTTCGTATAATGTGTTGGCGACCCTGCAAGAGCGAGTCGGCGCTGCTTCGAATGAGTTGAGCGCGAATAAAGAAGCGGGTGGCGGTGGTGCAAAAGGCGATAGCACCTTCATGGCCCCAACGAGCTTGGATAGCAAGCAAAACTGGAAAACCTTCTTTCAGGAGATGGGCGTTCAGTGGCCAAATGGCTCGGCCATTTCGTATATGGCGACGATCGGAAAGTTGCGCGTAACCAATACGGCCGAGCAACTCGCGGTCTTCGAGCAGGTCTTGGAGGATCTGAACGTGACGCCCCGCCTGATCGAGATTGAGGCGCGTTTCGTAGAGGTTTCGCAGAGCGACCTGAACTCACTGGGTTTCGAATGGCTGCTCAATAGCGATATGAGTTTCAACGCCGGCGGTGTCTTGAATGATGTGCTGGGATTGAAGGAGTATAGCAACAAGCAGGTGCAGTTGACCGATAGTGCAGGCAATAAGCTGGTTGATTCGTCGGGCAATCCGCTATATGGATATCAGGCGTATCAGACGCCAGGCAACCCCGCCGGGACAGCCGCCTATTATGTGGACTCGACGGGAAGCACGCATCCGACCACCGTCGGCGCCGGACAAACTGCGTTGATCGATTCGACCACACACAATGTGGGTGTCAACGCGGTTGACGGCAGCACGTATTCCACCGGAAACCGGTATTTGAGCACGGCAAACGGTCCGATCGTAAACAAAGACGGCAGTACGATCAACGACAAGTTCATGAAGGTCAACGCGTTCTTGGGCAACGCGGATCTTTCGATGATTCTCCATATGTTGAGCCAGCGCTCCGACACCGATCTGCTTTCCGCTCCGAAAGTCGTGACCAAGTCCGGCCAGGAAGCCGTGATGAAGGTCGTGACGGAGTATATTTATCCGACCGAATTTCAGGTTACCATGTCCCAGTCCGGCAACAGTAGTAGCATCAGCGGCGGTTCGAGCGGTGATCCTTTGGCGATGGTGGAGCCGCAAAACTTCGTGATGAAAGAGGTCGGCGTGATCCTCCAGGTTGTGCCTGAAGTTTCGGCCGAAGGACAGATGATTAATTTGGTTCTCAACCCGCAGGTGGTCTCGGAGCCTGTCTGGAAGGACTATGGAACGAAAGTCCCGAAAGTGATCAGTCAGTCATTCATTAATACCGTGACTAGATTGCTTGTGCCCGCCGTTACCGATTATACCGTGTTGCCCATGCAACAACCGTTCTTCAGTGTGCGGTCTGTTCAGACTCAGCTCTCTATTTATAACGGCGCGACGGTCGTCATGGGCGGTCTGATCACCGAGGATCGCAAGACGGTTGACGACAAGATTCCGTTCCTTGGCGATATCCCCTATTTGGGACGGTTTTTCCGGAGCCATTCGGAGCAATCGAACAAGCGGAACCTGTTGATTTTTGTGACGGCTCGTCTGGTCGATCCGGCGGGACGTGCGGTGCGGTTGAGCGGTGGCGAGTCGACGTTGGCGTCCGGGGCGGCCGGAGCGCAACGCGCTGTTTCCCCCGCTGCGGAGACGGTTGCCGCACCCAAGCCTGCTGTAGAGAAGAAGTAATAAAGAGCGTTTGTATCTGTGTTGCGAGCGTGACGTCTCCTGGACCTGATTTGCTTCATGCGGGCAGTTTCAGGAGACGGTTTATGTCTTGAGCGGGGTTTGCGCCGGATCTTGATGCTGCTTTTGCCTGGTGTGGGTTGTTGGTCTGTATTGCCACAGACCGGAGCCGCACGATGGGAAGTGAATGTCGGCGAAGTGTTGAAGCCGTGCGCGCTTCCTCTCACATAGAAGAACTGACTCACCGTGACGATTAACATCAATCTCGTCCGGGTTTTAGTTTTTTTCATCAATTGTAGACTTCCTGATGTAGGCTTATCTCTGCATGGTCACGCGTGTTGCAATAACGGGCGGTATCGCATGCGGCAAGAGTCTTTTTTCCCAGTATCTCAAGCAGGTGGGGATGGATATTCTTGACGCCGATGATGCGGTGCATGAATTGGAGGCGCCGGGTGGCGCTGCCGTGCCGGGCATACGGCTCCAGTTCGGCGACAGCGTGATTGCTGAGAATGGTGGGGTCGACCGCTTGGCGCTTGCTGCGATCGTCTTCGACGATGCAGCGGCGAGGGAACGGCTTAACGGCATTGTTCACCCGTTGGTGAAGGAGGCTGTTCGCCGCTGGCTGGCTGAGCCGGGAACGAAACTGAAAGCCGCTGTGATTCCGCTCCTGTTTGAGGCCGGGTGGGCGGGAGAGTGGGACGTCATCATTTGTCTCATGGCCTCTGAGGCCGTGCAGATGAAGCGGCTGATGCTGCACCGGGGGCTTACAGAAGAGCAGGCCCGCAAGCGCATCGGCTCACAGATGCCTGTGGCGGAAAAAGCCGCCCGGTCACATATTGTTGTCACTAATGATGCCGATGCTGAGGCGTTGGCGCTGGAGGCGGATCGCGTGTTCCGCCTTCTTAGAGAGAGGTTCGAATGAGTACTGAGCAAGAGGCTTCTGATACGAACGGTCAGCAAGGGCAGCCCGCTAACAAAGAGCCTGCCGGCGCGCCACCGCCGCCAGCGAAATGGGCGCGGTTCGCTCCGCGGACCCCTACGAACCAAGTGGCGCGCCCTTCCGAGCGAGGAGGGGATCGGCGCGACGGTCATGGCGGACATAACGGCCGCCGCCCTCAGCGGCCGCCGAAGCACCATCAGCGCGGCGGCGTCCCGCGTGGCGTGGTCAAGCCCTCTGGGCCTCATGGCATGGTCGACTACGACAGCCCTCCTTCAGGCGGAGTGACTCCTTATACACCGCCGCAGCAGGGGGCTCTGACGGAAGAGGGCGCTTCTCAGCCTTCTGCCAACCGCGGGCCTGGTGCGGATGTCTATCAGCAGCCGCCGGTTCAGGAAAATTTGCCGGATCTGTATTTAACGGATTTGCAGAAAAAAGAGATTCCCGAACTGCAGGAGCTGCTGCCGAACGCCAATCCTGAAGATTTGGTCGCGATGCGCAAGCACGAGATCATTTTCGAAATCATCAGGAGCTACCTGCGACGCGGCGGCACGGTGATCACGAGCGGTGTTTTGGAGATCCTGCCTGACGGGTATGGTTTCTTGCGGGCGCCGAAAAGCAACTACTTGCAGTGTCCGGAAGATGTGTATGCGTCACCTTCACAGGTGCGGCGCTTTGCCTTGCGAACGGGCGATCAGGTCGAGGGGCCGGTGCGCGACCCGAAAGAAAAAGAGCGCTTTTTTGCCCTTGGGCGTGTGGACACGGTGAACGGCAAGCCCGCAGCCGAGGCGCGCCGCATTGTCCATTTCGAAAATCTCACGCCCCTTTTCCCTGACCGGCGTATCCGGCTCGAGACCTCGCCTGACGAGGTGGCGATGCGTATCATGGATATCTTTACGCCGATCGGTTTCGGACAGCGCGGTTTGATCGTGGCCCCGCCGCGCACCGGCAAGACCGTGCTGCTGCAGAAGGTCGCCAACGCGGTCTCTGCGAATCACCCCGACGCTATGCTCATCATCCTTTTGATCGACGAACGCCCGGAAGAGGTGACCGACATGCAGCGCAACACCAAGGCACAGGTGTTGAGCTCGACGTTCGACGAGGCGCCTGAGCGGCACGTGCAGGTGGCCGAAATGGTGATCGAGGTGGCGAAGCGCCAAGTGGAGAACGGCCGGGACGTGGTGATCCTCCTCGACAGTATCACGCGATTGGCGCGCGCTTATAACACGGTGCAACCGCACAGCGGCAAGATTCTGTCGGGAGGCGTGGACGCCAATGCCCTGCATAAACCCAAGCGGTTTTTCGGCGCTGCGCGCAACATCGAGAACGGCGGCAGCCTGACGATCATTGCCACAGCATTGGTCGACACCGGCAGCCGCATGGACGATGTGATCTTCGAGGAGTTCAAGGGCACGGGCAACATGGAGCTGTGTTTGGATCGCCAGTTGGTGGACAAGCGCGTGTTTCCAGCCATCAACATGGAGAAGTCCGGGACGCGTAAGGAGGAGCTTCTGCTTTATCCGGAGGAGCTGAACCGCACTTGGATATTGCGCCGCGCGCTCAACGGAGTTCCGCCGGTCGAGGCGATGGAGATGATCGTTAAGCGCATCAAGAACACCAAGAGCAACGCCGAGTTCTTGGTCAGCATCAAGGACGCCTAGCTCGCCGCGACCGCAGGGAGAATTCAGAACCCAGAGGCCCTTCAGGGAATGAATAAGCGTTTTCTGAGACTATTGGCGCTATCGTTTCTCGTCACGGTTGCGGGCATGGTTTTGTGTCTGGTGCTACTGTGTAGCTTCGGCTTCGACTATCAGAATATGGTGCGTGGCGGCTCGATCGATTTGAGAAACCGAATCACGGGCATCCGGCTGATGGAGAAGGGCGTCGATCCGTTTCACTATAAATGGCGACAGGGAGAGCCTCCTGAGTTTTGCGATCTCTACAACAACCTGGCTGTTCCTGTCAGCAAGACTACTGTGACGCCAACCTTCTTGATGGTGCACTGGCCGCTTGCGAGGTTTCCCTACCGTTCTGCGCAATTCGACTGGCTGGTGTTTCAATGGGTCTGCCTGATCGGCGCCGGAGTGATTTGGCTCCGGGCGTGTGGCTCTGTCCGCGACCGCCTGCTGTGGGCGTTTCTGCTGACGGGCTTCACCTTTACTTTCGCCTGGCGACTGCATGCCGAACGCGGACAGAGCTATGTCGTGTTGATGTTCTTGCTGGCATGGTGGCTGACGCAATCCCGCGGCAAAAGCCTTGGCGGCGGATTCGTTAGCGGATTAATTGCGGGCTTTCTTATCGCTTTGCGGCCGCCATTGCTACTGGTTCTTGTTCCGTTCATCGTCGTACACGGGCGCAATCAAATCGGCGGCGCAATCGCGGGACTGGCGGCTGGTGCGGGGGTTCCTCTTCTGCTTGACGCCTCCTGCTGGCAGGATTATCTGGGTGGAATGCAGGAGTGGTCGCACGTGTACCGGCAGGGTTTTAATCCGCGTCCGCCGGTCCAGGACTTCCCGCCCGTCATAGAAGGCCTACCGACCTATTTGCTTGGTCGGTTTGCCACCCTCCCGTATGCGGATTCCTCACTCTATTACCTGCTGCGCAAGAGCTGCGGCATAAGTGGTTTGCCTGCTTTGCCTTTTGCCGCGCTGCTGGTGTCACTGGTGATGCTGTGGTTCTGGAGGGCACGGCGCCTGCCGGCTGACGTCGTGCTCGTCGGGGTCGCAGCTTGGAGTTTCCTCATGGATTTCTTTCTGCCGGCGATGCGCAACAGCTATAACGATGTGCTGGTTCTCAACATCATCGGCTTTGGGTTGGCCGCCGGTCTGCGCTGCGGCGGGTGGTCCCTGCGGCTGGGACTGGCGACATTGCCTGTGGCTTGGCTGATCCTGCATGAATTGCCTCAGCAGGTATGGATCATCAACCTGCCAACTTTGGCCTACACGCTGATCGCGGTGTTTGCATTGGTCTTGCCGCTGATCAAAAAGGACGATGAGTCGCTTGTCGCAAAGCCAGGGGCGTCGGACAACTAGCCCTCAAATTCATGCCTTCTTTGATAGCTCATGGTACTCGGCCTCAGTGTTGACGCTCCAGACGCTCTCTTTGGTGCCGCCGCTGCAAAGAACGCGAACCGCCTCAATGGCCGTCAACATGGAATGATCCATATTATTGTAACGATGTTGCCCGTTGCGTCCAATGCAATAGAGATTGGAGAACGAATCCAAATACGAGCGCACAACATCGAACTCGGCATATGACCCGAAATAGGCGGGATAGGCTTTCTTTATTTTGAACCGAACGGCGTCGAGGACATCGGCACCATTCAGAATCCCAATCTTCTCCAATTCCCGAACCGCAAAGTCGATGAAAGAGGCGTCATCCATGTTCCACAGCCGATCGCCTTCGTCGCAGAAATACTCGCCGCCCAAAAGAACGGTGTTCTCAAAATCGGCCATGAGGTAGGGCGACCAGTTGTTGAATATCTGAAGCCTACCCATTTGCACGTCACGTTCATTGATGTAGATCCAACTGTCAGGAACTAATCCGTTGAGCGTCTTAATCTTTGTCCCATTCACAAGGCCGAGCCGCTTTACCAAGAGCCCAACGGAAATGAAATCACGGTACGGCAAAGCATTCGCGACCCGTCTGACATTCTCCGGCACGTTTTTGCCTATGGCTGCAATCAGATCTGTAATAGGCATGGAGGAGAAAAAATAGTTCCCGGAGAGGGATTCCATCCGATCACCCTTTTGGTACGCCACCTGACTGACACATCCGTCCGCCGAGGCTGTCAAACCGCAGACTCTCGCATTCAGAACAATTTCACCGCCTAATTTACTGATCTCTCCGGCCATGATCTCCCACATTTGGCCGGCCCCTTTCTTGGGATAGAGATACGATTCGATCAACGACGTCTCACCTTCATGGGCACCCCGTCGAAACGGTCTCATCAGTGCTGAGAAAACGGCTTTGGAGAGCGAGATGCCTTTCACCCTTTGAGCCCCCCAATCGGGTGATATCTTGGACGGATGCACACCCCAAATTTTCTCAGTGTACCCTTCGAAAAACATCTGATAGAGCGTCTTGCCGAATCGGTTGATAAATAAATCCTCGAGCGACCATTCCTTGCGCTTATGGCAGACGGAAGCGAGATATCCGATCCCCGCTTTCAGCGTCCGAAAGAGCCCCATATTTAAGAAAGTCTGCGACTTAAGCGAAAGGGGGTAATCATAAAATCGCCTCAGAAAACAGATGCGAGAGATCCGATTTCGCAACAGCAATACCCTGTCGGTCTTTTCGGGATCCGGCCCCCCTTTCTCAAAGCCCAACGTCCGCCCCAATAACCGATCGTCTTTTGAAGGGGCTCCCTGAACCGGCATCAATGATTTCCACAAATCCATCACTTCTTTGTTTTTTGTGAAAAACCGGTGGCCCCCCATATCGATGCGATTGCCATGATAGACGGCTGTCCGCGAAATTCCGCCGATGAACGGGCTCTCCTCTAAGACAGTCGGGCAAGCAACTCCCATTTTCAGCAAGTGATACGCAGCCGTAAGCCCGGCTGGGCCAGCCCCAATAATAATAGCCGTCTTACGCCCCTCAGCCATACTGTCTCCCGCTTGACACGTCGAAAAATAGCTAAGCCAATGACGAAACCAGTCGGTCACTAATCCGGAAGATGACCTTCTAAACAGAATACATGAGCAAAGCCACGTTCATTTTAATTATTGTGACAGATCCTTTGCCGAACGTCAATCCGCCAAAATCCACCCATGCGGGCACCGCGTTGCCTCACAATTCATGACACCGAAAAGTTTTCGGAGGAGAGGGCTTTGAT
>CAYSXF010000082.1:0-10020 GCA_964434815.1 uncultured Lentisphaeraceae bacterium | reverse complement strand
CAGTCCGATCATCCTGTTGAACTCCGGCCAAGTCGGCCAGCTGTTATCGGCCGCGTGAACGACGGCCAAGCCGCCGCCCTCGGCCATGTACTTCTCGAAGGCCCTCCGAGTCTCCTCCGGCCAGTCCGCCGCCTTCCAGCCGAAGTTGCTGACGATCACGGCGTACTTGCTGAAGTCCGGCTTGAAAGCCGGATCGGCCTTCGGCTCCTTCAGCAGCTCGGACACGCCCGCGTTGGCCAGCGGCAGGAAGGCCGCTTCGCGCTCGGCCTTCCAAAGGTAATGCGTCCGCGCCACCTCCACCTCGAACAGGCCCGAGCTTTCGAGGTAGTGCTTCATCATGAGCGTGGACTTCGGCCAAACCTCGTGGTTGTTCTGCCCGTCCACGATGAGGGCTTTCAGCTTCTCGCCCGCCTGAAGGCTCTGCCCAATAATCACCGAGGCCCCGAAAACCGCAATACCGCAGCCTCTCAGCATGCCCAACGCCGATTTCATTTGCTTCGTCATCTTATCGTTCCTCTCTTTGCGTCCTCACGCACCGCACCAGTCGCACTAGGATCCAGAGTCCCACTCTTTAGCGAAGAGCCTAGCGCAATGCCGCAGGGCATGCAAGCCGAGCTTGAGAATTTGTCGGGGCCGAAGGCGGAGGCGTTAGGAATTCGGCACACAGCAACGTGCGCCCGAAAGGCGGGCAAGAGTGCCCGACCTCTCCGTAGGCTGCGCCGGAGTATCCGTCCAAGGACGAGTGTGCGGACACTCCTGTCTGCCGCAGCGGGCCTGTTTATCAAATCGTTCCACTCAGGTTTAAGCCGATTCCACACTTCTGGAAGTGTGGAATTTTACCACTGTCGAAAATGCACTCGCGCCCGCACGCACTTCTTCGCGACTTCCGTTCACATGTGCACACTTCTAGGCAGCCCGCAACCATTCCGCCGCAAGCCTGTTTGTCTCGTTGTCCAAAAAATCGTGCGCTGCTCCCGCCGCTTAATCGTAATCTTGATCGTAATCCTAATCTCTCCAACAAACGGATTAAGATTGAGATATCGATTATGATGAAGAGTCTATATTGCCAGTCTCTTAGTGCGACCCTGCGGCGCCGCCCCACCAGATTTGCACTTTGTCGGCACTTACCTTCCCGTCGCCGAACGGCTGGACAACGGCGGCCACGCGATGAGGACCGGCGGTCAGTCCCTTGGCCACCGGCAGATTGTGGCCCGAGCGCGAAACAGGGATCGGAGTTCCACCGTCCACGACGAGTTCAACGTGCTTGCCCGCGGCCTCGGGAATCGAGCGTCCGAGCATCAGCACCGTTCCGGACACTTCATATTCCAGACGGCCGCCCGCGCTGCCGCATTCCCAGACGTTCGACTTCACACACGCCCAGCCTGCCGATGATATCGGCTTCAGGTCGGCGGCGCGGAACATCGTGCAGCGCTCGAACGTATCCGAGATCAACGGCGCGGGCACCGGCGCAATCGCCGGAAGCTCGCGATCGCTCTTCGGCAATTGGCCGAACGACGCGTTCAGAAAACTGCGCAACAAATCGCTCGCGATGTCGTGTCCGGCATTGTTGGGATGAACCACGTCATCGTAAATCGTCTCCCACCTCACCTTGCCCGTTTGCAGCTCGGGCCAGACCGCATCGCGAAAACTGATCATCGGCAGGCCGTAGTGACGGCCCAGCGCCACCTGTTCAGGCTGAGCGCTCTTCCCGTCTTTGTGCATGAAGAACAGCTCAATCACAGCCCGGTTCGCCGAGCTTGCGAGCAATTGCCGCAACACGCCTTCGTAGCTTTCGTCCAGTTTCTCAACCCCGGTGCAATCGTTCACCGCGTACTCCACGACGACGAGGTCCGGCTGCTGTTCGATGACATCCCGTCGCACGCGGAGCGCACCGTAGCCAGAATTCGTGGCGCCGATGCCGGCATTCACACACCGCACCTTCAAGCCCGGGAACGTCTCCTCGAACCACGTGGCAAGCTGATGAACGTAGCGGCGCTTGGCATCCTTAGTATGCTCCCCGCCCGCCGTGATGGAACCGCCGATCGCGGCCACGCAGATCGGCTCGCCGCGCCGCGCCTTGGCGAGCACGGCCTGAATGCGCGCGGGATCTCCCCGACTGACCAACCCGCGTTGCTTCATAAATGCCGTGGTCACCGGCGACGCTGGCTCATCCGCTTGGGCAGTTCCATTCACCAGGCCAGGCAACAGTCCCGCGCCGCAGAGGAAGGCAACCGCCATGAATTTTGCTCTCGACCTTTTTGTTCTCATAAGGGGTCAATCCTGAGAATCCTGTTCATCCTGGTTCGAGCTGGTAGTCGCGCGTATAACCATTTAAGGGACACTACACTAGCCTTCAGAAAACCCTGATCATCGTGCCTGGGTGCACATAATAAAGCAAGACCGAGCTGCCGACCGCAGAGACTTTCCAGCGGTCCGGCAGATTCAGAGCGGCCAGCGACCCGCTCACCGCGCCGCCGGCGGTCATGAGCGTATAGTTCTTGCTGCGGTTCAGCAACGCCGGGTTCACGATCTCCAGCGTGGCCCCCACCGACAGCGTGATGCTGCCGCCTGCGGTCACCGTGTCGTTCGTGGACGCGGTCACATCCGCGAGCAGCTTGCCCGCGAGCGTGAGATTGTTGTTAACCGCGACCGTGCCGATTGCGCCGCTGCCGGAAGGCGAGAGCACACTGCCGGACGTGAGGCCAAGGTTATAAAAACCAAGTCCTGAGCCAAAGCTGATCTTCGAGGGATCGTCGGTGTTAATGGTTCCAGCCTGAGTGCCAGTCAGCGACAACGTGCCCGAGCCGGTCTTGGCGAGTACCGTGCCTGAGCCAAGCGCATTCGTGATTGTGAATGTGTTTCCAGCGTTGGCGATGTCCAGCCCGCCGCTGAAAATCGTCCAGTTGACCACATTGCTGCCGAGGCTGGTCAGCGCCGTCCCCGTGATGCGCAGCGTGCCGCCCGCAAAGGTCAGGCGGTTGGTCGCCCCGCCGATGTTGGCGACACCGCTGATGCTCAACACGCCGTTGCTGAGGATAGTGCCGCCACGGTAGGTGTTATTTCCAGAGAGCACCTGTGTGCCGGATCCGATCTTGACCAGTGCGAGCGTGTTTGCACCCGAGTCCGTGATGGTTCCGCCAAACGAGCCGTCAGCGTTTGCGTTGCCCACCGTCAGCGTAGCAGGACCCGTGTAGGTGTTTTTGACTTGGCCACCGGCTGCATCGCTGTTGCGAAGCCCATTAACGGTGCCGCTGGTTCCCTGCAGGTCGAGTGCCCCGTTCGCGTTGACGACGAGGCTCCCTTTGCCGGTTCCATTGGGAATATATTGCGGGCGAATGATCGTGCCTTGATTGATCACGGTATCGCCGCTGTAACTGTTGCCGGCGTCGAGAAAAAGCGTGTCACTTCCGGTCTTCGTCAGCCCGACACTCCTGGCGCCGTTGTCAACGAGGGGCGTATACAGATCTGCGCCTCCGCTGCCGGAAACGTTGACAACCAAGTCCCCGCTGCCGCTTGTGATCTTCGCGCCAGCCCAGCCGTTGATGCTTGACCACGCCGTGCTTGTGAAGAGCACGCCGCCCGAGCCGACCACAAGCGTCTTGCCTTGAATGTGCAAGGCGGGATCTGCCTTGCTGATCAGCACCGAATGGAGCGTCTGCGTCGCACTCGTCCCAGCCAGTTGCATGTTCGCCGAAACCGCATAGTTCGCCGTCCCGTCGAGCGTGTTGGATGCGGTAACAGCGTCGAGCGTGGTCGCTCCCGTGTAGCGCACCACATTGCCGCCGGAGACCGTGGCAAAACCCGTACCCGTTCCGTCTTTCACAAAGGCATATCCGCCGATGATGCCGTTGGTCAATGCCGGGCTTGACGACAGCGTGGAGCCTGTCGCCGAGAGGTCGGCCTGCAGCGTGCCGCCAACCGTGCGCGTCCATGTATTACCCAGCGCGAGCGTGGTGCCTGTGCCGCCGTTGGGCGTGATACTGAGCGCGCCGTAGCTGGTGACGCTCGGATTGCCCATCGTCTGCAGTGAAGCGCCCGTCGTCGCGCCTTTGACCGAAAGTGTGCCGCCACCCAGAATGAGTGTTGAGGCAGACGGGAGCACATTCGTGCGGATATCGATGCTGTTTGATTTGCCCAGATCCGCCAGCAGGGTGCCTCCAGAGATCGTCGTGGCGCCCGAATAGGCATTGGTCCCGGTCAGTGTTTGCGTGCCTGTGCCTACCATGCTCAGCGACAGCGTTCCAGCCGTGTTGCGGATGCATCCGTCGAAAGAGGCACTGACGTTGTTGTCCCCAAGCGCCAACGTCACCGCTTTCCCAGACGCCAGATTGTCGATCACGCGAGTCGTTGCGGCACCGTTTCCAGCCCAGGATAGAGACGGCAATATTTGCGAGTATCCGTTCAAGTCCAGCGAGGCGGTTGCCCCATTCCACCGGGTGATATAAAAAGAGTTGACGACGCTTGGGCCGTGGTTAAACACATTTTCAGCCCCAGGCTTGACTGTCGTGTTCGCGCTGTCCACATAGACGATAAATTGGCCCGTGTAGGTGTTGTTCGTCGAATTAACTAAAATAGACGTGCCTCCGCGACACGTTATGTTTCCGCTACCGGCAAGCGGACTGTTCAGCACAAACGACCCGCCGGCATTTCGATTGAAGATCAATCCGCCGCCGCTTTGAAAGGTGATTCCCCGGTTGGTCGCCAGCGAGACCGTTACAGCGGCGTCGTTCACTAAAAAGGCACCGTTCTTCAGCGTGATCGCATCCGGCGTGTATGCCGCAGGAACCGTACCCAACGCGTTGTCGTTCGTAACAGCCAATCCAAAATAGCTGCCTGTCTGGTTCACGACGATCTTTCCTGTAAACGCGCTGTTGTTGGCGTTCAGAAGCAGCCCAAAGCCATACGAGGCCAGTCCCGATACAGTCAGCGTTCCTGACCCTGCCAACGTGCTATTCAGCGTCTGGTGCGAATTTGCAGTCACGTTAGTCGCGGTGATGGTCGATGCTCCGCTTCCAAGATTCAGCGTTCCGCCAGACAGCGTCCATGCGTTTGTCTTGAAAGAAAGCGCATTGGCGTTGATTGTCCCGCTCAGCGTAACCGTTCCTGCGGTGCCGCCAACCGCGTTGGTGAAGACCGCCTCGTCGCCTCCACCGTTAGGCCATGCCGTAAAACTGCCCGACTCCGAGCCGTTCCGCCAATTGTTCGAAACCGTGTTCCACGGCCCGTTGCCGCCGAGGTTCACGCCGTCGCCCGCCCACCAGTACTGTCCGGCCTGCGAGGCCAGCGCGCCCAATGCCAAGAATGCCACCATCCATCCGCGTTGAATGTTGTTCATGTTCTTTCTCCTTATCGTGTTCACGCAGGTCAGAAGCCGCAATGTATAACGGTTCCCGAGTAAAACAGCTCTATTTTAGTACCTCGCAAGCCTCATGCCTATGCTTGTGAGTGCATTTCGTTTGCCGTTGCGTGCAACACGACTGCAACCTTTCCGCAGCCCGTATTCCATCACTCACCTTGCTTGAGCAGGAATTCGTATTTCCCGGACGCGAGTTCGAGTGCGATGTCCGGGGCTTTGCTCGATCCAGCAATCACGCCTTTCACGCCTTGCTGGAAGCGCCCGTCTTTCCATACCGGCATGTGGCATTCCACGATCATGGGATTCTTCATGCCCCCGGTGGGGACTTTGAATTCGGCGGTGGCGTTCGGCGGAATCTCTAGGGAGAATTGGAGGCCCTCGGGGACCACTTTCCACCCGCTGTGATAACGACCGACCGGCGCATCGTAATCCAGTTCGGCAAATTGAAGCAGCGCCGGAGCCAAGCAGGGTGCGATCACCACGTTGCGGAATCCCGGACCGTCGCCAAGGACTCCGTCCACATGCAGGCCAGCAACGTAGCGAGCCATCCATCCGAGCGGCGTGGCGAACATTTTGTGATTCAGCGAACGGGCGTTTTTATCGCTGTAGCTTTCCCACAGGGAGGTTGCGCCCTCGCGAATCATATTTCCAAGACTCGGGCCGTCATCCTTGAGATGCGCGGAGTATGCGACTTCGGTCTGGCCGTTTTCGCATAAGGCGTCGGCGATGGCTTCCATGCCGAGAATGCCCACCCAGAAATGGTCCTTCCGATCATGAATATCCTGGACGAGTCGCTTGACGACGCGCGGCGCCCAATCTTCGGGAACCAGGCCGAAGGCCAAGGCTACCGCTTGGGGCGATTGCCGGAAGCCCGCCGATTTTTTCGTCGAGTAGTAGCAGCCTTCTTTTTCGTCGAAGAAGAAATCGTTGAACTGCTTTTTCAACTGCGTGGCGAGCGTGGTGTAATAGGTGACGTCCTCGGTGCGTCGCAGCAGCGTGGCTAGGTCGGCCATCATCCGGAGGTATCTGTAAAAATAGCAGTCGTAGTAGATGAGCGCGCCTTCGGGCGGGCAGTTATCATCCGGGTTAACCCAGTCGCCGAGCCCGTGGCGCGGCTTGGTCAGCAGCGGCGGCTTTTCGCTGGCCTCGCCCTCTTTGATCAGCGTGCTCATGTAGAGCTTCAGGTTATCGAAATGCCGCTCGATCACGCGGCGGTCGCCGTAGGTCTGGTAATGCTTCCAGACGAGTTGCACGTAACTTCCAACCCAGGCGGGATCGTCACCCTTGGCCCAACTGGAGGGAACCGTATTCCTGATCCGGCCGTCGGGCGAGATGTCGTCCGCGAAATCCTGGAGGCGCTTCTCATAGAGTTTTCGCAGATCGTAGTTGAAGGCCATGGCGTAATACGGCGAGCTGTCGTCGCACGTCCAGCCGAGCTTTTCCCACTGCGGGCAATCCGTGGGAATCGAGTGCATGTTCGATTGGATGGAGCGGCGGCCCGCATTCCACATCTTATTCCAAAGTTCGCTGGAGGAGCGGAAGCAACCCGCGCTGGCCATGTCGCTATTGAACACTTTCGCTGTCACCTGCTCAGGACGCGGCTTCTCCTTGAGCCCCACGATATGGACGTAGCGGAAGCCTTTGTAGCTGTAGCGAGCCTGGTAGCTTTCTTCGCCGCCACCTTTGGCAATGTAGATATCTGTTTGGAAACTTCCGGTGTCCTTGGGACCGAAGTTGTTCCACCGCTCTCTGCCGTGGCGATCCACGATCGTTTCGAGATGGTTCAGCCGGATTTTCTGGCCGGGCTCGGCGCGGACCTTAAGCTCAACGGTGCCGGCCATGTTCTTGCCGAAGTCAACCACCCACGCATCCTGCTCGTCCTCGACCTTCTCGATGCTCACCGGAGAGACCGTCTCGACCACGCGGATCGGCTCGAACAACTGGGCCGTCAGTCCCGGAGCTGCCGAAGGCATGTTGCCCGACGCAACCACGGCATGACTCCAGTTCTTGTCATCGAACCCGACCGAATTCCAGCCGGGCAGTTCTTTGCGGGCATCGTAGATTTCGCCGGCCTTGACAGAGTCAACCAGCGTCGGGCCGGGCGCCGTTTTGAACGAAGGATCGGAAACAACCGTCTGGCGGGACCCATCGGCGTAATCGATGGTGACGAGGACACGAAGCGCCGGTTCGGCCATCCAGTCGCCGGCGAACGTCTCGCCCCACAGCGTGGGCGTGGTCATGGCATACCAGCCGCGGCCCAGTTCAAAGGCCAGCGCGTTGTCCGAGGCCAGGTTGTCCGTCAGATCGTAAACCGTGTAGTAGGCGGTTTTGCTGAAGCGTGCAAACCCGGGATGAAGGAGAAAGTCGTCGAGGCGATTTCCGTTGAGCCAAAACGTGTAGTAGCCGAGACCGGACACATAGGCGCGGGCGCGCACGATTTTCTTCTGCTCGGTGGCAAACGATTTCCGGAACAGCGGCGCGGCGAGGCCGTCCTTGGGATCGAGATAGGTGTTGAGCGCACGGACCTCCAGCACTCCGTCCTTCACCATGGAGTAGGATTTCTTGCTGTGAAAATATTCCTGAAACGCGAAGACGGCGGGATTGTCGAAGCTCTCCTGCACCAGCGTTTCGCCATCCGCAATAAGCCGGAAATCATCATATTGAACGACACCTGGCTTGGGCTTTGCGGACGCGCCCAGAGCCAGCGTGCCCGTCTTGCCGGCATCGTTCGGCAGGGCCACCATCGCAACCTTCTGGCCGTCTATCTCGAAGGTGACTTGGCCTCCTTGGCGGATCACCTTCAAGGAGTGCCAGGTGCTGGGTGCGATGGTCATCGGCAGCGCGAATTCATTCGACGCGGCCGATTTGTTTTTGGAATCAAATGGGGTCACGATCAGCTTCCCCGGCTGACCGGTCTGAATCTCCAGTTTGTTGTCTTTCCCGAAAGCATACGTGGTCTGGAAAAGCACCACCGCCGAACCATCCAGGATGCGGAAGCGTGTCTCGAACGTCGCGTCGCCCAAGCGCTGCAGGTTCGCAGGGATTGTTTTCGGCCGTCCGCTCCGCGCCCCGATCCACGCCGCTCCGCTCCAGTCATCCGACTTCAGTAATCCGGTCTCGAAATAGTGCGACTGTGACGAATAGGATTTCCCGTCGGCATCAAACCCAGTCACCTGCCAAAAGTAACGGGTGGCGGATTGCAGCGGCTTCCCGGCATAAAGGATGTTCAATGAGTCGGAGCCCGCCTGCTTACCCGAATCCCACATGTCCGCCTGCCCCTGCGACAGCTTCTCCAGAGACGACGCCACTTGAATCCTGCAAGCGCTTTGCCGGAATCCTCTCGGCGCTTGGGGCGAAGCCTCATAGCGCCATGAGAATCTGGGAGCCACCTCCTCAACGCCCATCGGCTGGGATACGCCCTCGGCCCGCAGATCCGTGATGGATATTGGAGCAACAACAGCGAGGGCCGGCAATTTCGGTTCGGCCGCGTACGACGCCGCCAGCGGCACCAGCAGCAGGGCGGTGACGCGTGTGAGTGTGTGTTTCATGGTTTGTGTGATGGGGATGACGGGTTAGTCAGTTCATTTCTCAGTTTGACCGCTAGTCGCGACAAACGTGAAAACTGCGCTCCACGATTTCCGCCGTCTGAACAGCAGGTCCGGATGCGAGGCCCCATTGCCACGCGGCGACGGTTACGGTCAGAGGCATCTTACTGCGCGGCGGAATCGCCGTGAAGACGAGACGGTCGCCATGGATTTCGGCAGGGCCCGCCCTGACGAAAAATCGAACCGGCAGGCCGGCGTCTGATGTCGCGCGCAGTTGAATTTCTTTCGCGCCGACTTTCTGATCGGGAACCGGGTCGAACGTGATCTTCTGCGGTTTGCCTTGGGTGTTCGGGTTGAGCTTGAGTTCGCCGGGCTGAACCGAAAGCCGGAACGTGCGATCACCAAGATGCCAGACACGCAGATAGACTGGTGAATCGGGCCAGGTGCGATCCAGTGCGATGCGGAAACGGTTGTCGCCCAGCGGTGCCAGCGGTCCGCAAATCCATTCGACGGCCGGCTGTCCGGGCGCGTGGCCGAGCGTCGTTCCGGCGTGAACAAAACCCTCCGGCAATTTCTCCAGGAATGTCGCGCCGAGTTGAAACGTGACGCCGTCATCACCAGCGACGAACGGCAGCGGACTGCTGATGCCGCGGTTGCCGAATGGGATTGCTTTGCCCGCCGCGTCGGCAAATACCGGAACTTGTGTCTGCGCCGACCAGTTGATGTCCGCCATCGCGCGGGCGGCTTTGGCCAGCGTCTCGTCGAAATACCACGGCAAGCTGCGGGCGTCGGGCGGACAAACGTTGTGCCGAGTCGGCGGCAATGCTTTGGCTCCCGGCACCGGCAGGCCGGCGACATAGCCGTCGTCTAGATTCACGGGCCGCAGCGCGGGGCTGCCGTCAGGCGAAAGGCGCGCCTTGGCCGCGGCGCGAATGTATTGGGCGATGATGCGTGCCATCGGCTCGGTGCATTCGAAGTGTCCGCTTCCGCCTTCGATCAGCAAGCTGCCGGGCCATTCGGGTGTTTTCGCGCGTCGGCGCTCGTGCTTGTGGCAGAACGAAACGTCCTTCCACCTGTCTCTTATACACATCTGACGCTGCCGACGAATAGAGAGGTGTA
>CAYSXF010000081.1:0-10129 GCA_964434815.1 uncultured Lentisphaeraceae bacterium | reverse complement strand
GTGTACCTGGGCGTGCGCGACGACATCGACGCCGGCGAGTGTACGGCTGAAGCGCAGCAGCTCAAGTACAAGGCCGCCGCCTGATCTTCAACATCGCCTAAACCAAAACCAAAGGAGATGAAAACATGACCTTGAACCAGCTCGTGTGCAGGGCGGCGTCGGCTTATCCCGAAGCATTTGTGATGGAGTACTGGAATCAGGCCAGCGAGAGGCCAAGAGCAAACCCCGAAGGTGGCGACACCTTGGCCGAGTTCGTGGCCTTGGAACTGTACGAGTCATTCGATCCCGAGGCCGGTGACGATGAGCAACTCGCAACCGCGGTCAAGGTCATGCAGTCCGCTGCCGATGACCTGCAGGCTGTGGCGCACGCGCTCGCCAACATCGGCAGGGAGCGGATGGCGGCGTAGGATGTGAGGCCCGCTCCGGAAAAAACGAGCGGGCCTTTCTATCTGCCGGAACCGGACGATAGCCGTGCCAGGGCAGCCGGCAACACAACAATCAATGCGCCGATTCACGCTGCCGGAACCGTCACCGGACCGTGGCCTGCACCTCGAAGGTGTCCGCCGGGAAGCCGGGTCCCGGCGGACCCACGTACACGAGCCTGAGCGGCGACACCCCCGCGGCCGCCGCATAGAACCGGAACGTGTAAACGCCTCCGCCTCCGGTCATGCCAGGCCCGTGATAGTCAGGCTCGTAGTGCTCGTAGACATCCGTGAGAACCGCGGGGTCGTAGGAGCCGACCTCCCATGCATAACCGGTCGAGGGATTCCCCGGCAGCTCCACCTGCAGGACGGATCCAGCGCCGAGGCTGACAGCCCGCCCGTTGTCAGGGCCGGACAAAAACAGCCGCAGGGAGTCCGACAGCAGGATCTTGAAGTCGTAGGACCAGTTGAAATTGTACGGCACCGGCTTGCCCTGCGGGTTCGGGTACTTCGCCGAGTCCGGCCACACGAAGAAGCCGCGGCCGGCTATGCCGTCGTCCGGGTCCTCACGCTCCGGCGTCAGCACGCCCTCGTAGGATATGGTCCTAGGCGTGTTCGCCGCCGCGTAGTCGAACCAGGCCTTGAACGTGCCCTTGAACACGCCCGTGGCCCTTGTCATTCCCACGGTCAGGCCCGTGGCGTTGGTCGCGCCGGCGTAGTCGTACACGTTGCTGCTGCCTATCTTCAAAAGCGTCCCCGCCTTCGGTGCCGCAAGGCCGGTCATGACGCCGCCCCTGTTGGTCACAACCGTCAGCGCCAGGCCGTCCGGGTCCCAGCAGACGGAGCCGCAGCGGTTGGTGCCGACCCAGATCTCGGGCACGGGCGCCCCGGCGTCGGCGATGGCCTGGAGCACGCTGTTGCTGTAGTAGCGGTAAAGGTTCCCGACAGTGTCGTACCAGCCGCCGCTCAGGCCCAGCTCACGGCTGAAGCCAGCGCCGTAGGCCTGTGTCGCAGTTGGGCTTAAGCTTTCCCATAGGAACGGCTCGCCGTCCAGAAGCCGCACGATGACCTTTGCGCCGTCACCCGACTTGAAGAACTCTGCCAGGCCGAAGATCTCGCCGCCCTTATATGCGGCCGGCGCAGTATAGATGACCGTCCAGGCGCGGCCCGCCTCATCGAGAATCAGAGTGCCGCTCAGCGAGACCGCCGTGCCGTCGGCGAGCTTGCCCGCGGTCTCGACGCCGCCGGCTTTGTCCACCGTGAGCAGCAGGTATCCACTGCCGTATTCGGCGCCGCCGGGCAAAGTCACCGTATAGTAGCCGGTGTAGTTTGTCGCCACGGCGGCCATGCCCGGGTCTTTCCAGACATTGCGGTACATCTGCCCCTCGGCTATTTGATGATAGGAACCGTACACATCCAATTCAGCCACCATGATCTCCGCGTGTCCCAACATTGGGCAGGCAATCCCTGCCGATTCGGGCAGGTTCCGCTGATCGATCGACACCCAAACACTCCAAGCACCTAAGCCTGCGTCTTTCGATGCCACTAGCCGCGTTTTTCCAGAGACGTCCACAATGGCTTCCAGCTGCGGTGCCTCAAAAGAATATATTTTGCCTTTTATTGAAAACTTGCCGCTGACCTTGCCCAGCGCCGACACCGTCATTGACGCCGTGCCGCCCTGAATATTCCCGGAAAAACTCCCTGTTGCCCACGCGGGTAGCGGATCGACCGTTATCGAGAACGTCTGCGTGGACGATATCTTATTCACGTTCTTCGCCTTGACAGTCACAGTCCGGTTGGTGACAGACTCTACAGGCACGCCGGCTATTGTCATTGTGACGGCGTCGTAGCCTAAACCCGAAGGCAGGCCAGTCACCGTGACAGTCGGCAGGCTCTCTGAGCTGATGTTCAGCGCCATTGTGAAGGGCATCCCCACCGTCGCCCGCTGCGCTCCGGGATCTGTGATCACAGGCTGGGTTATCAGTGAAACGAGTTTGAACTCCGCGAAGATCGTCGCGTCCTCGGCGGCCGTAACGGCACGCGTCGCGGTCCGCAGACCGTCCGACCAGCGCAAGAAGCACCAGCCTTTCGCAGCGGTGGCCTGCAGAGTCACTTTCTTACCCGGCAGGAGGGGGCCGGAGCCGGCCACCGCTCCTCCCTCGGGCGGACTCGGAAGCCCGGTGACCACCGGCACTTTCGTGAAATTCGCCGTAACAGTTAATTCACTGTCTTTGACAGCCAAAGTCTGGGCCGCGACCAGCGGCTTGTCGAAAAGGCTGGCAGGCGTCCATCCGGAGAAGATCCAGCCGGGACGCGGCCTAGCGTTCAGCGGCACTTTCGCGCCCGCGTAATAGACGCCCGTGCCTGTCACCGTGCCGCCGGCCGGATTATTGGCATCGGCAGTGACGGCCACCCCCGTCTTCGAGCCGGGCAGCCACACCACCTGATCCAAATAGGCGCGGGCTGAAACGTCGCTCCCCTGCGTGAACGCCCACCTCAGCGTGTGCACGGCGACCTGTGTCAGCGCGAACGTGCGGGTTTCCCAGGATGTGTCATTGGCGACAGCCGCCATCACCTTCGCGCCGTCGTATAGCCGCAGCACGCCTTGTCCGGCGGCCGACCACGCGAAACTCAGCGTGCCGGCGCCCGAGACGGATGTCTGGACATACGCGACCCCGTTCGGCGCCATGGTCCCGCTCGCCGCAGCGTCCACGCCGTCATACGTGAACGCGCTTTGCGGCGCCCACGCGGGCGTGCCGCCGGTCGCCCATACGAGCAGCGTGTTGTCAAGGGCATCGGCCAAAGTGCCGTCCCGGTTCGCGTCAACGATCGTCACCTTGCAGATTTTCGGCTCACTGACCACGCAGTTGGACGGGCTGCCCAGCAGCGCATAGAAGGTCTCGGCGTCTTCGGCCAGCGAGTCTCGCTTGATGGGGATCGTGACCGTCTTCGGTCCGATTTCGCCCGCCGCCCAAGTCAGCGTCAACTGCGCGGCCGGCGGCACCACGTAATCGGACGCGGCGGCTGTGCCTGGCAGGATATTGACCTTCACCGACGACGCCCCTTGCGGAATCCCGCCGTTGACGGTCAGCGTGACCGCGCCCGCGGTTTCCGGGACCTCTTCGCTGTCACAGGCAAAGGCCGCGCCGCCGAACAGGGCCTTGACGTCTATATTGCCCAGTGTAACGAACTCGTCCTGACGCGGATTGTCCGTGATTCCGTCGCTCCAACATAGGAACCTGTATCCGGCATCGGGCACCGCCGTCACAGCCGTTCCGCTTTCCCCGTAAGACACCGCCTGTGTGCTTGCCCCGCTGATCGACCCATTCGTCCCAGCCGAGTAAGTCAACGCGTATGTGTCGGCTAGCCACTTCGCATACAGCGTATGGTCAGCTGCCACGGAGACGGTCGAGAGCGCCGTTACCTCGTCACCTCCCCCCTCCGGCTCCGTCCACCAACCGCGGAAAGTGTGCCCCGCCAGAACTGGCACCGGCAGATTTCCGTATGCGCAGCCATAGAACACCGGCCCATATACCGGGATCCAATTAGAGCCCGGCCCGCCAAAAGACACCATGTACGGAGTCGCAGTCCACTTTGCGTAAAGCGTGTGGTCTGAAGCGTGAAGCACAAAAGTGTCTTCAGTCACTCGGGTTCCCCTCCCCACCGCCCCGGTCCACCAGCCCGCGAACGCGTATCCTGTCCGCGTGGGGACGGGAAGATCGCCGTAAGGTCCGCCATAGGTAACGGTCTTCGTTACAGGACTCACCGTCCCGCCGGCGGGGTCGAATGTCACCGTGTAGACCGTCGCCGTCCACTTCGCGTAAAGCGTATGTTCAGCAGCAGTAGCCACAACCGTGGCGTCTGTCACCCGCATACCCGTCCCGCCGGGGCCGGTCCACCAGCCGCCGAACGTGTGCCCCGACAGAACCGGAACAGGAAGACCGCCATAGACGGAGTCGAATATCGCGGCCCCGCTGGCCGGAGTGACGGCACCGCCCTGCGCGTCGAATGTCACCGTATAGGTGTTCGCCGTCCAGACGGCGGTCAGCGCGTGGTCGGAGGCGATTGAGACAACAGAATTGGATGACACCACAAACCGGGCTCCGTTCGTCGCTGCCATCCAGCCCGTGAACGTGTAACCGGTCCTCGCTGGATCGGGCAGTTCGCCATAGGCCACATCGTATGTCACAATCTTATTGGTGGGGTTCACCGTCCCGCCCTGCGGGTCGAAGGTAGCCGTGTAGTTGTTCGCGCTCCAGTTGGCGGTCAGGGCGTGGTCGGACGCGACCGCTACCACCGTGTTGGAGGTTACCTTAAAAAAGACGCCGTTTGTGTTCGCCTTCCAGCCCGTGAAGGTGTAGCCGGTCTTAGCCGGGTCGGGCAGTTCGCCGTAAATAGCGTCAAAGGTCACGGCCTTATTAGCAGGGTTCACCGTCCCGCCCTGCGGGTTAAAGGTCACGGTGTAGGTGTTCGCGCTCCAGTTGGCGATGAGCGTGTGATCAGCCGCTACCGCGACCACAGTGTTCGAAGTCACGCCGAACACAATGCCGTTGGTATTCTCTTTCCAGCCGCTGAATGTATAGCCAATCCTCGCAGGATCGGGCATTACTCCGTATACTGCATCAAAGGTCACAACCTTGTTGGTCGGGTCAACGGTTCCGCCGTCTGCATCGAAGGCCACGGTGTAGGTGTTTGCACTCCACGACGCGCTCAGCGTATGGTCGGAGGCGACTGAAACCAAAGTGTTCGATGCAACCCCAAAAACGATGCCGTTGGTGCTTTCGCGCCAACCTGTAAAGGTATAGCCCGTCCTCGTCGGCTCCGGCAAATCCCCGTACTGCGCGTCAAAGGTCACGACCTTGTTGGTCGGGTCCACGGTTCCGCCCTGTGGATTGAACGTGACCGTGTAGGCGTTCGCGATCCAGTCGGCAGTAAGGGTGTGATCTGCCGCTACGGCGACCACCGTGTTGGAGGTTACCCCAAAAATGACGCCGTTGGTGTTGGCACGCCAGCCACTGAAGGTGTAACCGGTCTTCAACGGATCCGGCAGATCGCCGTAGACCGCGTTAAAAGTCACTGACTTATTAGCAGGGTTCACCGTCCCGCCTGCGGGGTCGAAGGTCACCATGAAAGAACTTGCAGCGAAGACAGCCGTCAGGATGACATCCTGTGCCGGCATGGTCACCGTTGTGGCTACAGAAATGGCGCTTGCAATGTACTGTGTAGCGCCTGTCCATCGGGCAAATGTATTCCCGACCAACGTAGTTGCTGTAACCGTAATCGGACTTCCGTATGTATATAAGCCGCCGCCGGTTCCGCCGTTCACAGTCAACGCGTAAACATCCATAGCCGCAGGATTATTGGTTTGATGCGCCGTGGTGAACGGAGAGCGCAGTTCGGACGGGTAACCCGTATACCCCAAACCGGTGTAGTCCGGCGACTGATACCAGTATCCACCGAAACTGCAAACAACGTAGTATTCCAAGTTGGTGCCCAGCAGTTGGATCGGCAACATCGCTTCGTACCGCTCGTTATTCCCGTTTCCGTCGCCCGCGTCAGCAAGGGACATGGGCGCGTTCGTCCAGGCATTGTCCGGCGGAAGCAGGTTGAGCCGCCGATAATAACCGGTGACCGTCCGCGGCGCCGCCGGCGCATTCGTATCCACGTTGCTCACGAAACAGCGGATGATGCCGTTGCCATTCAGATTGAACGCAGCGGTACCGGAGACCGTCACATCCGCAGGAGGCTGGGAAATGCGGATGTTGTCGATCACAGTGAATGCATTATCCGCACCACCGATACCGCCATACGCGTCTCCTATGCGACGCATCCTCAGCTTGACCGACTGACGGTAATTCAGCAACTTGCTGTACCGGGTGAAGTCGTTCGACGTGGCCGCGTTCAAGCTAAGCGTGTCCAGATTTCGCCAGATATAATCGAACCCGTTTGTAGAAGACGGATTAACCGTACCGATGACAGTCCCTATGCTGCGGTTGGTCATGCTTGTCGCGACCTCCACCGAAACCGTCGTCTGAAAAGCCGCCAAACCGTTGATCGCCTCAAAATATATCGTGCCGATGCCATTCGTGAAAACCGGCGACTCGATCATCGCGCCCGGGTCATTCTGCAGGTTTGCCGCAAGATTTAGGGCAATATAGGGAGCTGCGGGTATCGTTGCCGGACTTTTGGGCGGAATGATCCGAGCGTTCACCATATATCCCGAGCACCCGGTCCGGCAGGACCGCAAAACCCACCCGGTCCGGTGGTAATGGTTCGTCCCTGCCAAAAAAGCCCTAGTGCCACCTAAGCCCATGGGAGTCGGCCCCTCGTGCACCCACGTAGGGGGCACGTTGTTGGTCAACACATAGTCGTCGAACAAGATAATCCTGTTCTCAGGCAGATTCGTAACCGCAGGCGCAGCTAACGAGATATGCTGTACAAACACTAAAAACAGCATAATAAACAGACATGGCGTCCACTTCATTCTAACAATCCTTTAAACATCTCTTTCAAATATAAACCTCTTACTCTTGAGATTCAATCACTGTTTTAGTGAATAGATTCTCGTCCACAAGCATTCTTTAGGCTCGGCCGACAAATGCCTGTTCCCATGCATGGCATCCATTATGCGGGGGTAAAAGAGTCAAACCCGAAACCCCGCACGGAACAGTGCCGGCTGGGCCGTCCCGCCTGCAGCCTGCAGGCGCATGAAAACAAGCACAGGACTGCGTAAGAGCGTCAGCCCGAGGCCGATGGCGCAGGCCAATACCCCCATTACAGCGGTGGTATTGGGCACTGTCACACCCGCCATGTGCCTTCCCCGGCGCGCAAATCGTAACCGCGTCACTGGAGAGGCACAGGAGCGAGGCCAGGCGTCCTGAACCCCGCCGGGTGAAACACCCCCCCTTACAATATATACGCGTTCTTATTGTAGGGGGGGGGTGGTTTTTGGCAGGGCATCCCCTTATCCGTTGTGCCTGGACCCGGTAACGCGGTCACGAACGGCCGAGGCGCCGCAGCCGCCTGTTGGTGCGGCCTTCGCCGAAGCAGCCGCCGAGCAGGCCCATGATCACCTCCCTGTGCCTGTCCCATGCCCTTGCGCCCGCGTACCCGAGCGCAACAGCCACGTCGGGCTTCTTAATCTCCGTGCCCGCAGGCAGCGCGCACACGCCCATTCCGTACAGCTCCTCGTCCCAGACCCAGTCCCACTCTTAGGTCGCCGCTGCGCCGTCCGGCCCCGTGAAGGTCTCCGCCCCCGGCTTCTCCTTGTATGCTGACCCGATCACGCACTCGGGCATCACCGTCCTGTACAGCGCCGCCAGCCAGTGGGCGTCGGGCACGACCACCACCGCCTCCACGGGCCTGTCGTTACGCACGGCGGTGCGCCACAGGGCCTGGTAGATCTCGTCGAGCGAACGCAAGGCGTTGTAGTTGCGCATGGCCGGCACCCGCATCCCGTCCCTGTCCCACAGCAGCTGCCCGTGCTCGTTGAACACATGGGTATCCGCAAAGGTCCTGCGGTACTGCAAACACGCGTGCAGGGCGCAGTCGCTTATGCCCGTGAACGTCGCCAGGCCCTGCAGCAGACAGAGCGTGCAGTCCCCGGCAGTGTTCACGCCCTTGATGCGGCCCCTGCTTAAGACAGTGACCTCTGAGGCTCCGCAGACCCTTTGGACCTGCTCCGTGATCTCCCCCACCTTGTCCGAGGCCTTATCCGCGCACACCAGCACCTTCCTGTGCCTGTGCATGTACTGACCATACGCCATCGGCACCCGCCCCAGCCGCACCGACAGGTCCTGCTTGGTCTTGGTGGGGTTGGCCCTGAGAACGTGCAGTGTCACCAATGCGCTGTTGCCGGGAATGTCCGGGCACGCGAACACCGGCATGTTGTCGGGATAAGGGAACGGCGACAGCCGGGCGCTGGCGTTCAGCAGCCACAAGCTCTTCCACGGGCCATTGCCGAAGCTGAAGGCCGAGCGCTTGCACTGGATGCTCCAGCCCCCCGCGGCTTTGGTTTCAGTGTAGGCGTAGGTGGCGTCAGCCCGTTGGCTGGGCCTAAAGAAGTTGAGGAGCCCGGCCAAGGTGTCCCGTGCAGAGTCCGGGTCATCGTCATGTGCGCTGCCGAACCCCGATGGCCCAGGGCCATTGCGCAGATGCGACCGCAGAACCGCCAGCTGCTCCGAGATCTGGGCGATCTGCGCCTCGTCCCTGAAGCCGCAGTTCCTGCGGGCAAAGACGTCGGCGTCAGCATCCACACCATATGCGTGCGACATCGTGGACTCAGAAGCTCTGGTGCCGGGGAACAGCAGGCCGAGCATGTGCTCTGACGTGTTTAGCCAGCGCTGCAGGTGCCGGAGTTCGTCAACGGTGACGCCATAGGTGTCGAAGGGGCTCAGGCTCTCGTCGATGATCACGTTCGCGCCTTTGAGCAGGTCCGAGCCGTCCTCCATGGCCCTGCTGAAACCGCTGTGGGTCATGCAGAGTGTGGGCCGCCGCTCCCAGTCCGGCCTCGTGAAGTACGCGCAGACGTCATTGGCCGTGCAGGCGTTGCAAGCGCTGCGGGGGTCATTGCGCACGCACTCACGCCATGTATGCTCTACGCCGCACAGGGCTTTGCAGGTGCTGGCGTTGAAGCCGTGGACCCTGCCTACCGCACAGCCTTTGTCAGCCTGGCCAGAGTGTCCGCTGCCCTGTGCAGTGCCTCCACGGTCTCTGTGACGTAGACGAATCGGTTATCCTGCCGGGCATGCGCAGCGATGTGGCAGAGAGCCCACACACTCTTGCCGGCACCGCACGGGCTCTCGATGACGCCGGCACTGTGTGTGTTGGCCAGGTGCTCGTGGAACCTCACGGCGTCCAGGACCCGCCGCAGCAGGGCGACGCCCGCAATCTGCTCGTAGCCTTTAAGCGCAGCTTCGATGGCTGGAGGCATAGGCGTGCAGTCGCCGAGTGCCACGGGCACGGAGACGTTGTAGACCCGCACCGGAGGCGCGGAGCTGCCGCCGTACACGTAGTGCCCGCTCCGGATCTTGGCTGCGCACTGCTCCACCTCACGCCTGAGCCCGCCCCTCCTGTGCCCGTACTTCTCCACGAAGTCGGTGCCGTGCCCCACAGCCTCTGTTATGAAGCCGTCGCCGCAGCCGAGCCTGACCATCTTGCCGATGGACGTCCAACTCGAAAAGGAAACGATTGGGCTGTCGCTGAATCGGGTGTCGACGCTTTTTGAGCGCGACAAGTCGGTGATCTCCCGCCATCTTCGCCACATCTATCAAGAAGGCGAACTGGATCGACTGGCAACTGTTGCAAAAATGCAACGGTTCAAAATGAGGCCGGATGTTCCGTTATACGCGACATCGAATACTACAACCTCGACGCCGTCATTTCCGTAGGATATGGGCGAGATGTCGCATCCGATCCTCGGAACTTATGTCGGTCGGCTCTGACTCGTATAGAATACCGGCGTTTTGTTTACAGATGGAGGCCCGCGCATGACTCACGCTTTGTCGGGGTCGGCATCGCTTCGCTTACTGGGCAACTATTTTGGGAGTATTCCAGCGGGACCTGGCGCGAGACGCTATCGCGGCGAGCGCTGGGCGGGGCGGGGCGGCCTCGCACCCGTGTGCGCGACGGAAACGCGTGTCTACTTCGCGTCGCGCCCGTTCAAAAGATCCAGCGCGTGGTCCAGCGTGGCCCCGGCCTCTTTGATC